>JBNAVX010000067.1:0-13769 GCA_049700155.1 Thermodesulfovibrionales bacterium | reverse complement strand
GGGGAATGACGGAAAGGTAAGTAGGTATTGAGAATACGACATTATTTAAAGGGAGGTAGGTTAATTTAAATCAACCTCTTGAAGATAAAGGATATTTAAAGAATTTACTTAAAAACTTTTGACAATACGGCCAGGCGGATAAGGAGGAAAAATGAAAAAAAGAGTAAAATTGACGTTCCCACAACACCTGATTAAAGAGCCTGTTATTTTCACCATGGCTAAAAAATATGATGTGATGCCGAATATCAGGAGGGCGAGAGTTACTGAGACAGTTGGAGAAATGGTACTTGAAATTGAAGGTACTGAAGAAAACCTTGAAAGGGGTATAAAATCCCTGAAGGATCAGGGGGTTATTGTAGAGATTGTTGAAGGAGATATAGTGGAGTGATCACAAAGGATGATAAATGACAGTATGTTCTCACTTAGAGTTCTTCATATTGTAAATTTTTTGTCCTGATATTACATTCCTGTCAATATTAATAGGATGATCTATGGGAATAAGATTTCATAAAAGTCTGACTCAATGGAAGGGCATCATTCAAGAATATAGAGAGTTTCTTCCTATATCAGATAAGACACCTATTGTTACACTTTTGGAAGGGAATACACCGCTTATTAAGGCAGAGAATCTCAAAAAGAGATTAGATATAGGAATTGAGATCTATTTTAAATTTGATGGTGCAAACCCAACAGGTTCTTTTAAAGATAGAGGCATGACACTGGCTATTTCTAAAGCACTTGAAGAGGGTTCAAAAGCAGTTGTCTGTGCATCTACAGGTAATACATCTGCATCTGCTTCAGCCTTTGCTGCAAAGGCTGGAATCAAAGCCATAGTCCTGATACCTGAAGGAAAGATTGCCCGCGGTAAACTTGCACAGGCACTTGTTTATGGAGCACATGTAATACAGGTAAAGGGGAACTTCGATGAGGCATTAAGCATTGTCAAATCACTTGTTGAGAAATATCCTGTGACTTTAGTGAATTCCATCAATCCATTCAGACTTGAGGGACAGAAGTCCGCGGCATTTGAGGTCTGTGACCAGCTTGGATTCCCCCCCAAATTTCACGCTTTACCAGTAGGGAATGCCGGTAATATAACTGCATACTGGAAGGGCTATAAAGAATATCACAGGGCAGGGATAATAGATTCTCTCCCGAGAATGCTTGGATTCCAGGCTGCTGGAGCTGCTCCCATTGTTCAGGGAAGACCTGTAAAGAAGCCAGAGACTATTGCAACAGCTATAAGGATCGGAAACCCTGCAAGCTGGAAAGGTGCATTAGCTGCAAGAGATGAATCAGGTGGAAGAATAGAGGCTGTTACAGACAAGGAGATACTGAATGCTTATAGTTTAATTGCATCTGTTGAGGGAATCTTCTGCGAACCTGCATCAGCTGCTTCACTTGCAGGTGTTCTAAAACTATATAAAGAGAATTACTTTAATTCAGGGGATATAGTAGTCTGCACTCTTACAGGAAACGGGTTAAAAGATGCTGAAATTGTTTTTAAGGTCTCGAAAGAACCTTTAAGGGTGAGGGCTAATATAAAGGATGTTGAGAAGGCATTAGAAGGTATATTATGAAGTATGTGGTAATTATTGGTGATGGGATGGCAGACAGGCCCTTGAAGGAACTCGGTAATAAAACACCCCTTCAAAAGGCTTTTACTCCTAATATGGACAGGATTGCACAGAAAGGAATAATAGGTAAGGTCAGGACCATCCCCTCTGGTCTTTACCCTGGTTCAGATGTTGCAAATCTGAACATACTTGGCTACGATCCTTTAAAGTTTTACACAGGTAGGGCACCTCTTGAGGCCACAAGCATAGGAATAAAACTGGCTGAAGATGATGTCTCATTCAGGTGCAATCTTATTACACTTAAATATGATAAAAACCGTAAAAAAGCAGTTATGGAAGACTATAGCAGTGGACACATAACAACAGAAGAGGCAAAAGAACTTATCTCTGAGATAGATAGTAAACTCGGTTCTGAAGAGATACATTTTTATACAGGGGTAAGTTATCGGCATATAATGGTCTGGTCAGGTGGACCTGTAGATGTTGAGTGTACTCCTCCTCATGATATCCTTGGTAAAGAAATATATGATTATCTTCCTATCGGAAACGGAGAGGAACTTTTAAGAAAGATGATATTTGAATCGGGTGTAATTCTTGAAAGACATCCTGTAAATAAGGAAAGAATAAGTAGAGGCATGAGACCTGCTAATAGTATCTGGTTGTGGGGTCATGGCAAAAAGCCTTCGCTTCCTTCTTTTAAAGAAAGATTCTCTATTGATGGAGCACTTATCTCAGCTGTTGACCTCACCAGAGGCATAGGGATAAACATCGGGTTTGAGATCCTGAATGTTCCCGGCATAACAGGTTATCTGGATACTAATTATCTTGGCAAAGCAGAATATGCCTTAAAAGCACTTGAAAAGGTTGATTTTGTCTATATACATGTTGAATCACCTGATGAAGCAGGCCACTCTGGAAATTATAATGACAAGATTAAGGCAATAGAAGATTTTGATGCACTTGTCGTCGGGACAGTTTTTAAAGGATTGAAGAGATTTAAAGAATATAGGATTCTAATAATGCCTGATCATGCTACGCCTATAGAGGTCAGAACACATACAGATGAACCTGTCCCTTTTGCTATATTCGATAGCAGGCGAGAGATAAAAAATGACAGTGCTTCTTTCGATGAAACTTTACTTGAAAGAGACGGAATTTTGAACTTTGAGGAAGGTTATAAACTTATGGATTATTTCATCAAAGGTGAACAATGAACGGTCCATCAGAACCTGTGTCTAATCCATTTCTTTATAAGAAAGCCTTTCTTTATTACCCACATAGTTCAGAGATCGCTCATACAGATTCGTAACCGTGTCCGTTCACTGTGACCCACTTAATTTATAAATTTATGAATATTTGGCAGATGCAGTATTATTGCTCATTCTCGGCTCTATTAAAGAGGAGAGAAATATCTGAACTATATACTATATTATGGAACTTATAAAAAACTTATGGAAAAGTTGTGAGCAGGAGATTAAGAGAAAAAATAGATTATCTCTTATCTAAAGAGAAAGGAACAATATACAAAGACCCGGGAGGAAAGATTAATATAGCCCTTGTTTATCCGAATACTTATTATGTGGGGATGTCTAATCTCGGATTTCAGGGGATTTATTGTATTCTGAATAAAATGGGAGATGTTGTGTGTGAGAGGGTATTCTTACCAGATGACGAAGATATGGAAGAGTATATAAGAGCTAATACAGAACTCTTTTCTCTGGAATCAAAAAGGACATTGAACCACTTTGATATAATTGCATTCTCTGTGTCCTTTGAAAATGATTATCCAAACATATTAAGGATTTTAAAGTTATCCAGAATCCCTTTCAGAAGTTCAGATAGGAGATCTATCCATCCATTAATCATTATGGGTGGTGTCTGTGCCTTTTTCAATCCTGAACCTATCGCTGATTTTTTTGATATCTGTTTTATTGGAGAAGCTGAAGAAATGCTTCCTGAATTTCTTGAAATTTATAGATCTTCCACTGATAGGAAAGAGCTCTTTAAGGAATCCATAAAAATAGAAGGGATTTATATTCCAAGATTTTATAATGTATCTTATGATGCAGATGGAAGGCTTTTAAAAAGGAATGAATCTGAAAGCGCACCGGAAATTATTAAAAGGCGATATTTAGATAATCTAAACAAATCAACCCTTGAAACATGTATTGTTACACCTGAAACTGAGTTCTCAGATATGTATCTCGTTGAGGCGATGAGAGGCTGTCCATGGTCGTGCAGGTTTTGTGTTGCAGGTCATGTATATAATCCTTTTCGGAAAAAAGCAGTTCAATCATTAGAAAATGAGATTAAGTGTGCCCTAAAATTAACAAAAAGGGTTGGTCTTATAGGACCTTCCCTCACAGACTATCCTGGCATAAAAGATGTCCTCAAAATAGAGGGAGTTGACTTCTCGATCACATCTTTAAGGGCGGGGCAAAAAAGTGCTGAGCTTGTAGGTATGTTGAGAGAGCACAAGAGCATCTCCATTGCACCTGAGGCAGGGACAGAAAGGTTGAGGAGAGTTATTAAGAAGAAGATTACAGAGGATGACATTCTTAAAGCATCAGAAAGCATCTTTTCAGAAGGTATTGAGACTCTTAGACTATATTTTATGATCGGGCTACCAACTGAAACAGAAGAAGACATTAAGGGAATAGTTGATATTGTAAAGAAGATTAGAGAAAATACACCTAAAGGGAATATCAATCTCAGCATCAGTACATTTGTTCCAAAACCATTTACACCTTTTCAGTGGCACCCGATGGAAAAACCTCCTGAGGTAAAAGGAAGATTGAGGATGATAAAAAATAACCTTTTAACACTAAGAGGTGTCAGGGTATTTCATGATGTCCCAAAATATGCTTATATGCAGGGACTATTTTCTCAGGGAGATAGAAGGGTCTCAAAGGTGATTGAGGAGATGTTGAATGTTCAGGACTGGAGAAAAGCAGTAGAGAAGACAGGCATCAGAGAGGATTTTTATATATTTAGGAATAAAGAATTTCACGAAACCCTTCCTTGGGACTTTATTGATGTTGGTATCAGTAAAGAAAGGCTGTGGCAGGAATATCAGGAAGCACTTTCACAAAGTTGATATAATAATCCATAAATTTATGAAGACAAGAATGATGAAGTCAGGGCTTATTGAGAACATAAAAGATATATACAGGAGAATGTCCCATGCTGCTATGCGCGTGGAAAGGAATCCTGAGGATGTAAAACTTGTCGCTGTAACAAAGAATGTAAATATAGATATAATAAAAGAGGCTTTAGATTGGGGTCTGAGGATATTTGGGGAAAGCAGGGTTCAGGAGGCAAAGGAAAAGATTGAGGAGCTCTCTCGCTTCACGTATGACACTTTACCATTTACGAAAATATCATGGCATCTTGTAGGACATCTTCAGAGGAACAAAGCAAAGACTGCTGTCCAACTCTTTGATCTTATTCATTCCCTTGACTCATTAGAACTTGCAAAGGAATTAGAAAGACATGCTGCTAAGGCTGGAAAGATTCAAAGGGTACTAATACAGGTAAAACTATCGGAAGAAGAGACTAAACATGGTGCTCATAGAGAAGATGTTGTTGATTTAATAAGTGCTGTCTCACAGTTGAAGAACTTGAAGATCGAGGGACTTATGACTATACCTCCCTTTTTTGATGACCCTGAAAATGCGAGACCATATTTTAGAGAGTTAAGAGAATTAATGAACAAGATTAATAAGTTACGAATTACAGATTACGAGTTAAGAGAATTATCGATGGGTATGACACATGACTTTGAGGTCGCTATAGAAGAAGGTGCAACCATAGTCAGAATCGGGACAGGGATATTCGGAGAGAGGCAATGATCGGGTTTATTGGTGGTGGCAATATGGCTGAAGCACTGATAAAAGGAATGGTTCAGAGTTTAAAATTCGGTGTTCAGCATGATAATAAAAATATAATGGTTTCTGAACCAAGAGATGAAAGGCGTGTATATCTTGAAAAAACCTATTTTATCAAGACTACCTCAGACAATAAAGAAGTTGCAAAGAATTGTGGAATAATAATATTTGCTGTTAAACCTCAAAATATGGATAATGTCATTACTGAGGTAGCTGATATAATTTCAGAAGACAAGACAGTAGTTTCTATAGCTGCAGGTATAACTCTTTCTTATCTGTTGTCTAAACTCAGGACACGAAAGATAGTGAGAGTTATGCCTAATACACCAGCTCTTATTCAAGAGGGAATGTCTGTTATGTCCATGTATGAGTGTATCCATGATAAAGACATAGAATTGATAAAAGATATATTTATGTCGATTGGAAAGATGATCGTCTTACCTGAAAAATATATGGATGTTGTTACCGCCCTTTCTGGGAGTGGCCCTGCTTTTTTTGCATATTTTATTGAAGGAATGATTGAGGGTGCTATTAAAATGGGATTAGATAAAGATAATGCTACTATGCTTGCAATACAGACGATGCTGGGGACTGCGAGATTGCTCGATACAGGTTTAAAACCTTCAAGACTGAGGGAGATGGTTACATCTCCGGGTGGGACTACTGCTGCGGGTCTTAAAATATTCGAGGAGAGGAATTTAAATGAGATAATTAGCTCTGCTATTGAGGCTGCAACTATAAGGGCAAAAGAGCTGGGCAGAAAAGGAACATAAATGTTTATAATCGCAAATTTCTTAATTGCTATTGCTCATATACTTGATGTAGCTTTAACAGTATATATGTGGATAATAATCATATCTGCGATTATAAGTTGGGTAAATCCAGACCCTTACAATCCTATAGTTAGGTTCCTCAGGGCTGTTACAGAACCTGTATACAGACCTATCAGGAGGATAATAGGTTATAGACTGGGTCC
Organism: Thermodesulfovibrionales bacterium; assembly: GCA_049700155.1. Taxonomy (GTDB): domain Bacteria; phylum Nitrospirota; class Thermodesulfovibrionia; order Thermodesulfovibrionales; family SM23-35; genus JACAEY01. Next base: position 7,329 of record JBNAVX010000067.1, on the reverse strand, counting down.
TATAGATATTTCTCCGATGATAGTGATTCTTGCTATCATATTCATACAAAAGTTTCTAATCGGCTCATTGATAGATCTTGCTTACAAATTAAAGAGAGGAGGCATGTTATGAGAATAACACCCCTTGATATCCAGCAAAAGCAATTTCCTATGAAGTTTAGAGGTTTTGATGTCGAGGAGGTCTATGCATTTCTTGAGGTAATAAGGGAAGAGATGGAAGATCTGCTAAGAGAGAATGCATCACTTAAGGAGGATTTGATAAGGCTGGAAAATCAGCTAAAGGAATATAAAGATATGGAGACCACTCTTAGGGAGACACTTATGACAGCCCAGCAGATGGTAGAAGAATATAAGACAAATGCAAGAAAGGAAGCTGAACTTTTAATCAAAGAGGCAGAGCTCAAGGCAGACAGTCTATTGAAAGAGGCACAGGAAAAGGTCATAAAGATACATGAAGATATAGTTGATTTAAAAGGGATAAGGCGCCACTTTAAAGAAGAACTGAAGAGATTGATTGAAGGACATCTAAAGATGCTCGAGTTTGATAAGGAGCGAGAGGAAGAGGGCAGAGGCGTAGCAGGAGAATGACAAAATATAGTGCCCTCAGGGGCTTCCAGGATATCTTCCCACCTGAGATATACCTATGGCAAAGGATTGAAAAGACAGCAAAAGAGATTTTTTATGTATATGGTTTCCATGAGTTAAGACCACCGATAATTGAATCCACAGAGATATTTGTCAGGAGCATAGGTGAAACAAGCGATATAGTAGAAAAAGAGATGTATACGTTTGCTGATAAGGCTGGAAGAAGTGTTACACTACGTCCAGAAGGTACAGCTCCAGTTGTGAGATGTTATGTTCAAAACCGCCTGTATAATTTGCCACCACCACAAAAATTTTTTTATTCAGGACCTATGTTCAGATATGAAAGACCACAGAAAGGGCGTTTAAGACAATTCTACCATATAGGTGTTGAGGCACTCGGGATAGCTGACCCAAAAATAGATGCTGAAATCTTATTGATGCTTAAAACAATTATGGATAGACTTGGTATTAAAGAACTTTTTTATGAGCTGAATTCTATCGGTTGTGAAAAATGCAGACCTGAATATAAAAATACGCTTATGGTCTTTCTTAAAGATAGAATTGATGGTTTCTGTGCTGATTGTAAGAGGAGATATGAGTTTAATCCTTTAAGAATACTTGACTGTAAGGTGAAGGAATGTATAAATCTAAGGTCAGGTGCTCCGAAGGTGGTAGATTTTCTGTGCAGGGATTGTAAAGAACATTTCGACACCCTACTTTCATTATTGAGGTTAAGTGATTTTCCTTATTCTATAAATCATGATATGGTAAGGGGTTTAGACTATTACACAAGGACTACATTTGAAGTGAAAAGCAAACAACTTGGCGCACAGAATGCCGTGGCTGCTGGTGGACGTTATGACAGGCTTGTTGAGGAATTTGGAGGACCTCCTACACCTGCAGTCGGTTTTGCAATAGGTATGGAAAGGGTTTCAGAATTGTTGAGTTTTTATGATAAGATTGAAGTTCCTTCACCAGTGGTCTTTATTGCTATAATCGGAACACGTGCTGAAAATGAAAGCCTAATCATAGCAAGCAATCTCAGAAATAAAGGGATATGGGCTGAGATAGGCTATGCTGGAACATCTCTGAAAAGCCAATTGAGGAGGGCTGATAGATTATCAGCGCGTTATGTTTTGATTATAGGAGATGATGAGCTGAAAACAGGTATGTTAAAATGGAGACGACTATCAGATGGAACACAGGGAGAGATAGCAATCTCACAGGTCTCAGAATTTTTTATCAGATGATATTATTATCAACCTGTTACGTGAAGCTTTCTTACCCTGAGTTTAATTCCAAGTTCATTGCAAATTTTCCTGCATTTCTCGATATCAACTCCTGCAAGTTCAACTACTGTTGCCTCAACATTTGGAAGATACTTCTTTGACTCTTTAATAAAATCTATTACTTCACGAAATGCATTCTTAAAAACCGGTCTACAGATTCTGTTATATGTCTCTTCATCATGTGCATTAAGGCTAACTGAGATACTATCTACAATGCCCTTAAGTTCAGGAAGAATATTTCTGCCATTAATAAGATTTCCATGTCCATTCGTGTTTATCCTGACAAAGCCTTTATTCTCTTTTATCCATCTTGAAATATCTTTAACTATATCAAGCCTCATGAGCGGTTCTCCATACCCACAAAAAACGACTTCTTTATAATCAGAGGGATTACCAACCGCATTTTTAATCTCTTCTTCTGACGGTTCATATGAAAGTCTGAGTTTATGTCCTTTAACAAAGTCCGTATATAATTTCACACAGAAAGAGCAACTATTTGTACATCTGTTTGTAATATTAAGGTAGAGACTATTTCTTATTTTATAAGCTATCTTACCTTCTTCAGGTAAACGACCGATCCTGAAAAGTCTCTTTGCATTCAGTGTAGTAATTCTTGCAATATCCTCAATTGATATTCCCCTGATATCAGCAATCATTTTTGCTATATGAACAATAAAAGATGGCTCATTTCTTTTCCCTCTGAACGGTTCAGGTGTTAGATAAGGAGCATCGGTTTCAATCATAAGATAATCATCAGGGATTTCTTTTGCTATCTCTTTTGGTCTCTTCGCATTCTTAAAAGTAACAGGTCCTGCAATAGATATATAGAATCCCATTTCCATAGCCTTCTCTGCCATATCCATATCTCCTGAAAAGCAATGGAGGACACCTCTATTGACCTCTGAGTCCTTTAGGATATCGAGTGTATCCTTCTTTGCGTCCCTACAATGTATTACTACTGGAAGACCTATTTCTTTTGCAAGGTCTAATTGTCTTCTGAATACCCTTTTTTGAACCTCTCGAGGAGAATTATCATAGTGGTAATCAAGTCCGATTTCACCAATAGCAACGACCTTTGGATTTTGGAGTTTGGTTTTGAAAAGGTGGGATATGGGAGAACCTTTTTGATTACATTTATATTCTGTTGCCCATGTTTTAATCTGATTATATATATTCTCTGAAAAGTCCTTTGCATCATGTGGGTGGATTCCTACAGCAGCATAAATGGAATCATATTCTTTTGAGAGTTCAATAGCACCTTTATTACCCTCTAAATCTGAACCAATTGTTATAATCGCCTCAATCCCGACATCTTTTGCCCTTTTAATTACTTCTTCCCTGTCAGGATCAAATACATCCATCTCAAGGTGGCAGTGGGTATCTATAATTCCTGTTTGTTCTCCTTTAGTAAAGTGTAGTAAGGGGGAATCTGTCTGCTGAGTGAGGAGTTTTTCTGTATTTTCTTTTCTTAGCTCGTTACTCATTAAGGATTACTTACTACTATTATGCACCGAATTTCTTTAGTCTGGAGGCATTTGCAAGGGCTAATGTCATGAGATGGACTGTCGGAAATATGCCTAACTCGCCTTTTAGACATTCTCTTTCAGTAAAGGAGTTACAGGTATTACCGAGCACATAAGGAGATTTTAAAAGAACTGGCACAGGATGCCAGCTATGACTTTTCAATAAAGAAGGGGTTGAATGGTCCCCTGTTATAATGAGGACATCAGGATTGAGATTAAGAATATCTGGCAAGACCTTATCAAACTCACTTATCTTCGAAGCCTTTCCTGTGAAGTTTCCATCCTCGCCATAAGAGTCAACTTTTTTAACATGCATGAAAAAGAAATTATAGTTCTCATAATTCTTTTTTAAGAATTCTATCTCCTCATTCAATTCTCCGGAGATTGAAGGAGCATCCATGCCTATAAGTCTGGCAAGCCCCCTATACATAGGATAAGTTGCTATGCAGAGTGCCTTCATTCCGTAGACCTCTTCAAAATTGGGTATATCAGGCAATTGTGAGAATCCACGGAGCAGGATAAAATTCGCCTTTTGTTTTTTAATATTTTCTGTTATAAGGGATATAAGTTTCATAACGACCTTTGCGACTTTCTTTGCCTGTGGGGTTTCTGGGATAACACTGAGTGCCGGTTTACCCTCTTTTTGTGGGTCTGTATCTTTAATTGAAGCAGACCCCTGTGGTAATGGCTTTGGGAATCGTAAAACAATAGCAAATCTGTGTTCCATTCCAGGAGCAAGTATTACATTCACATCGTCAATCTTTTTGATCTTTTTCTGGAGCATTTCAGTAATCTTTCTGCTCTCTTCAGTAGGAATCCTTCCAGCTCGTCTGTCTTTAACAATACCACCTTCTACAGTTGCATAATTTGCGCGAATCGCTATATCAGTCTTTCTCAAATCTATCCCGAGTCCAAGAGCCTCAAGCACACCCCTACCGATCTGCCATTCTATAGGATTATACCCGAATAAAGATAAATGACCCGGTCCACTCCCTGGGGTTATTCCTATGGCTACAGGAATATGGAGTCCACATGCAGACATCTTTGCAAGGGAATCAAGGTTAGGTTTATCAGCAACCTCAAGTTCGGTCTTTCCATCCACCGGAAGACCACCTAATCCATCAAGGACAATAAAAATAATCTTTGTGTTATTCCGTTGAATTAGTTCTTTTATCAGTCTCTGCATTTATAGAAGATAATACTTAAAATGGAGGAGTGTTTTCAAGAAATGAATTATGTGGATGCTTTTTATAATATTATTCTATGTTACCAAATTAGCCACTGACATCTTATCTTGTCTTAAAAATCATGATGAAATATCATAAAAAATGCTGGGAAAAAGACCTGATGAACTTTTAAAAAGAGGAATAACTGAATTAGGTTTCATTTTTACAAAAGAACAAATAGATGCCTTCATGACCTATCTCATAGAACTGAAAAGATGGAACAAGGCATATAATCTTACAGGTCTTCACAAAGATGAAGATATTATTATCAAGCACTTTCTTGATTCTCTGTTATATCTAAAAGCGATACCTGAAGGTGAAATAAAGATTGCTGATGTTGGAAGTGGTGCAGGATTTCCTGGTATACCAATAAAGATAATCAGAGATGATATTGAAATGTTCCTTTTAGAACCGTCAAGGAAAAAATGTGCTTTTCTGAATCATATCATCAGACAGCTCAAATTGAAAAGAGTTAAAGTAATAGAGAAGAGAATTGAAGAAACAAAAGTGGGTTATGAGTTACCTTTTTCAGTTGATATAGCAGTTACAAGGGCTTTATTCAGTATTAAAGATTTCATGAAAAAAGCATCTCATATCATTAAAAAAAATGGAATTCTCATTCTCAATAAAGGACCAAAGGTAAGGGAAGAGTTAAAGATGCTTAAAAAAATTGAATACAATGTCTTAAGTATTCAACTACCTTTATCTGAAATTCAAAGAAATTTAATAATAGTAAAGATTTAAAACCTTTTCAGTCTTGTCTTACTAATTTGGCATGAGCCTCTGCTATGAGTGTGTTGTCTGTCTTCTTCATATTTGCAGAGACTTCAATCAGTTTTTTATTCATCTTTACAATTGAGGCTTCAATAATAGTTTTTTCACCAACCATAAGAGGATTCCTGAACCTCACAGTCATTTCTGCGGTAATCGCAGGTATTCCATGCAATAGAGCAACTTTGACTATCGTTTCGTCAAGGAGTGTTGAGATTATTCCACCGTGAATGATATCTTTGTACCCTTGATGAACTTTCGACGGGATGAATTCAGTAACAGCCTTTCCCTCTTTGAGTGAAAATCTGAGATGAAACCCAAGGGGATTTTTTTCACCACATACAAAACAAAAATTATCATCTTCTAATGTATATTTCACTTATTCATCTTCTCAAGGAATTCTTTATTACTCTTAGTGCCTGCAAGTTTTCCAAGGAGGAACTCCATGCTCTCAACTGTGCTCAGGGGAGTAAGAACTTTCCTGAGAATCCACATCTTATTGAGCACATCCTTATCAACAAGCAACTCTTCCTTTCTCGTTCCAGAGGCATTAATATCAATGCTCGGGAATATCCTTCGGTCAACAAGTTTTCTATCAAGATGTAACTCCATATTACCAGTACCTTTAAATTCTTCAAAGATAACATCATCCATTCTGCTACCAGTGTCAACAAGGGCAGTTGCAAGGATGGTAAGACTTCCACCATTCTCTATATTTCTTGCTGTACCAAAAAATCTTTTTGGCTTCTGGAGAGCGTTTGCATCTAACCCTCCAGAAAGTACTTTACCACTTGTCGGAATAATGGAATTGTAAGCCCTTGCAAGCCTGGTTATACTGTCAAGCAAAATAACGACATTTCTCTTACACTCCACAAGACGTTTTGCTTTTTCAATGACTATCTCTGATACCTGACAGTGTCTCTGAGGGGGTTCATCAAAAGTAGAGCTGATAATCTCTGCTGCAGGCACCTGTCTTTTCCAGTCAGTTACCTCCTCGGGTCTTTCATCAATCAAAAGTATTATGAGATGGACATCACGATGATTTTTCTTAATCGCCTTTGCTATAGACTGGAGTAGCATCGTCTTTCCTGTCCTTGGAGCTGCAACTATCATTCCCCTTTGTCCCATTCCTATAGGTGTTATTAGGTCCATAATCCTTGTTGAATAATCATTCGGATCATATTCAAGGTTGATCTTCTGGGTAGGATAGTACGGTATCAGGTTATCAAAAAGAGGGCGTTTTATATTTTCTTCTGGAGGCTCATGGTTTATCGCTTCTACTTTAAGGAGTGCGAAATATCTCTCACCTTCTTTTGGGGGTCTTATCTGACCAGAAACAAGGTCACCAGTCCTTAGGCTAAACCTTCTTATCTGTGATGGTGATACATATATATCGTCTGGACCAGGTAAGTAACTGTAGTCAGGTGATCTCAGGAAGCCAAAGCCATCCGGGAGGATCTCTAGAATACCTTCTGAGAAAACATAACCTATCTTTTCTGTCTGAGCCTGAAGTATTGCAAAAATAAGGTCCTGCTTCCTCATCCCTGAGGCACCTTCAACTTTAAGTCCCCTCGCGACTTCAGTAAGTTCTTCAACAGTCTTTTCTTTAAGTTCAGAAATAGAAATATTTTCCATAATTACTCCTCTTTGGACTTCCTATGGGGTTTACATTACCCGGTAGGTCTTTACCTATCCAGGGGGGTTTATACTTTATGAAGTACTTATTCTTTATATTAGAAATAACAAAATTGAAAGTATTTGTCAATACCCCAATTTGCCTTTGTTACGGAAATATCATTTATGTACTATTGGTAAAAATCATAATTGGACACTTAATTCATTTAATCCTTTGGTATATACTTATAATGTATTTAATTTCTTCTTCAGTCATTCCCCTTCTTGACCAGAGAATCCAGTTCTTTATTCTGGATTCCC
>JBNAVX010000066.1:0-13882 GCA_049700155.1 Thermodesulfovibrionales bacterium | reverse complement strand
AAAGAATTTAAATCCGCTCAAACACTGCATCTGCCAAAAATTTTATGAATAATATAGGCTAAAAAAAAGTTAGCAAGCATCATAAAGTTCTTTTTCTTTTAATTCCATCTTTCTTTTCTGATATCTATTTTTCTCGTGGTCATAGCCTAAAAGATGGAGGAGCCCGTGGACTATGAGCCGCTTAACCTCTTCATTCAAAGTAATGCCCTGCTCTACTGCCTGCCTTTTAGCTTTATGGAGATTAATAACTATGTCACCAAGAAGGAGTTCCGAATGCGGAATTCGGAGTGCGGAATTAACAACCCGTCTGTATCCCACCTTAGCAAGGGGGGATTTAAATGGGGGTAAATATTGCGGGAACGAGAGGACTTCAGTAGTTTTATCTATCCCGCGGTAATCTCGATTCAGCACCTTCATTCTACAGTCGTTTACGAAAAGTATGCTGAGTTCAGCTTTTGTTAGACCTAGGAGCTTGAGCGCCTTCCTTATGTATCTTATTATTCTCTGCTGATTTACTTTTATCGATCTTTGTCTGTTCCTTATGTAAACCTTCATCAGTAAAATCAAAACCTGGATAATCAATCCTTTTGTGAAATATACCTGTAAGAACATAGGTGAAACTTCTCTTTACTTCTTGAATATCTTTAAGTGTGAGCTCGCATTCATCAAGTTGACCATCAAGAAAGATGTGATTTATGATCCTGTCAACAAGAGATGCAATCCTTGCAGGTGTTGGGTCTGTAAGAACCCTTGACGCAGCCTCAACAGCATCTGCCATCATTATGAGGGCAGCCACACGGGTTTGTGGCTTAGGACCAGGATATCTATACTCACTCTCTGAAGGTAAAATGTCTGTCTTTTGCTCTTTAGCCTTCTGGTAAAAATATGACATAAGAGATGTGCCATGGTGCTGCTGTATTATGTCAATTATAGGTTGAGGGAGTTTGTTCTGTTTTGCAATCTCAACTCCTTCCTTTATATGGTTTGCTATTATCATACTGCTTAAATGTGGAGTCAAACTATCGTGTTTGCTCTCAGTAAGAACCTGATTTTCAATAAAATAATCAGGCATCTTAACTTTTCCGATATCGTGGTAGTATGAGCTGACTCTTGCAAGAAGAGGATTCACACCAACAGCCTCAGCAGCAGATTCTGCAAGACTACCTACTATGACACTGTGGTGGTATGTTCCTGGAGCTGTAATCATAAGATTTCTGATTATAGGCTGGTTAAGGTCGAGAAGCTCAAGGAGACTAATATCTGTTGTGACATTAAAGGCATATTCAAGGAGTGGAAGAAGCATAGATACAATGGCTGAAACACTTATACCTGCGATCAGGGCAAAAGACATAGATGATAAAGTCTTGGCAGAAAAAAGTTCACCCTTAAATAACAAAACTATAAAAAGGGTAAAGATATTTACTAAGACTACATAAAGTCCTCCCCATAAAAGTGCTGATCTTTTTTTACATCTTATGACACTGAAGGCTGCTGTTAAACTCCCAACAAATGCATATACAATATACGAAGCATCCTGAAGCCATAGTCCTGTCAGGATGCTCAAAGTAAAAGAAAAGGTTATTGCAGTATGAAAATCAAAAAGGAGGGTAATAAGCATTGCACCAGCAGGCAGAGGCATACCGAAAACTGTGCCTTCAAATGGTAAAAATCCTGTTCCTTTAGAAAAATTGTAAAGGAGATAATTGAAAAGTCTTCCTATTAATAATGTAAAGACGAGTAAAATGCAGAGGAGTATCAACATGTTGTAATTGTTTATATAAGCAGGTTTATACCGCATGATATCCTTGTACAGTATGAATAGCAAAACACAGGCAATAAGAAAGCCTCCAAAGAATTGTTCAATACTTATCCTGTTCTGGATAGCAACAGCAGAAATAAATCCTGCAAGAAGTAGAACAGGTAATCTTGATATATCCTGTTTTTCTATCTTCAAAAAAGTATGAGGTTTAGATAGAAAAGGTCTCTTCTTTATACTACTCTTGCTGATCCCGTTTTTCATACCTCTCATATGCTTTGATAATCTCCTGAACGAGCCTATGTCTAACAACATCCTTTTCAGAGAAATATACTATAGCAATTCCTTCGATATGTTTCAGTATTCTCTCTGCTTCTATCAAGCCCGATATCCTTCCTGCTGGAAGGTCTATCTGTGTAATATCACCTGTTATTACAGTCTTTGAATTAAATCCTAATCTTGTAAGATACATCTTCATCTGCTCAGAAGTTGTATTTTGTGCCTCATCAAGTATTATGAATGAATCATTCAGAGTCCTTCCTCTCATGTAGGCAAGAGGTGCAATCTCTATTACACCCCTTTCTATAAGACGGCTCACCTTTTCTACCTCCATCATATCAAAGAGTGCATCATATAGCGGTCTTAGATAGGGGTGGACCTTCTCATAAATATCTCCAGGAAGAAAACCAAGTTTTTCCCCTGCTTCTACTGCTGGTCTTGCAAGTACTATCCTGCTTATCTGTTTTTTTAACAATGCATTAATAGCCATTGCCATTGCAAGGTAAGTCTTTCCAGTACCAGCAGGTCCTATACCAATGACCATATCAAAATTCCTTATTGCGTCAATATATCTTCTCTGGGTCTCTGTCTTTGGTATGATGAACCTTTTTTTTGAAGATACTGGAATACTATTAAGGAAAAGGTCTTTTAGTGATATATGTTTCCCTTCTGGTGCAGACTTAATTGCATAACGTATTTCATCAGGTGTAAGGATATAACCTTCTAAACTTATATGCCGTATATCTTCAATGAGTTTTTCAGCCTTTTCAACAGAACTTTCATCACCCTTAAGAAATATCTTGCTTCCTCTATGAGAGGCAGAGATACCAAGTGTCTCTTCTAATACTTTAAGGTTCTTTTCAAGACCGCTGTAAATTAAGGTATATTCTTTCTCACTATCAAGTTCAATCTCTATGGTTACCGTATTTTATTCTCCTTTTTTAAATGTAACGAATGGCTGTAGCCCATCATTCTTTTTTATCTTTGAAGATACCTCTTCTGCCTCTTTTCTGGTATCAAACTCTCCAACCCAGACCCTATAAAGCTTTTCATTATTTTTTAAGCTAATATCTGTTATAAATGACTTAAAACCCCTTTTGTCAAATTTAGCTTTAAGGGTTTCTGCATCCGAAAGATTCTTAAAAGCTCCTAACTGGATTGTATATACAATTTTAGATGACTTTGGATACTTTTGATTATTCGTTAAACTCTTTCTGACATCCTCATGGACTTTATCCTCTTTATCTTCTTCTTTAGAAGTTATATGAGCCTGTGGCTGGTCTTCTTTCAAAGGTGTCTCAGCCGGCATTTTGGTAATATTTTTTAAACCTTCATCCTGAATCTTTATAGGCTGGGCCACTTTTGTGGTAGTCCTACCTACAAAATAACCAAGAATAAAGCCGAGTGAAGATGTAAAAAGGACAACTGCTATAATTATGCCCCTGCCAATGACATAAGTAGATGGTCTTTCCTTTAAATCAACCTTTTTCATAAGATTAGCATAGCATCGCCATAAGAAAAAAATCTATATTTTGAAGCAATAGCCTCCTCATATGACCTTTTCAATTTTTCCATTCCACATAAAGCTGCAACTAACATAAGGGGAGTTGACCTTGGAAGATGAAAATTTGTTATGAGAGAGTCAACAACTTTGAATTTATAGCCTGGGTAGATAAAGAGGTCTGTAAAACCATATATTACTCCGTTATTTTTACAGGTATGAGCCTTCTTGACCCCTTGCCCCTTTGACCCATTTCCTCTGGTTACTGACCATTTTCCACTAAGATATCCTTCAATCGCCCTTGTTGTAGTCGTTCCTACTGCAAAAATACGCCTTCCTGAGCTTCTTACATTCTCTATCTCTGAGATTAGTGTTTTTTCTATCTCAAAGAATTCTGAGTCCATAACATGCTGTTCAACATTTGCAGTCCTGATTGGTTTGAATGTTCCAATTCCTACATGGAGCGTGACCTCTCTTATTAGTACCCCTTTTGAATTCAGAGTTTTGAGCAATTCTTCTGTGAAGTGCAATCCTGCTGTAGGTGCAGCAATAGAGCCCTCTTCTTTTGCATAAACAGTCTGATATGTCTTTTTATCTGATTCATCAGGAGGCCGTCTGATATAAGGTGGAAGGGGCATACTTCCATATTTCCAGATACTATCCATTAAATTTCCTGAACATATAAACCTTGCCGTTCTTCCTTCATGTATCTCTAACTTTAGTTCTTCTGAAATTTTTATAATGCCTGAATATTTTCCTTTTGAGAGCACATCCCATACATTATCTCCCTTATCTTTTACGAGGAGTATATCAAGAATACCACCTGTTTTCTTTCGTCCTATAAGTCTCGCTGGAAAAACCTTTGTATTATTTATAAGAAGCATATCACCTTGACTAAGATAATCTGGAAGGTCAAAGAATCTTTTGTGCTCAATAAGACCATCTCTATGAAGAACAAGTAATCTGGAACTATCCCTTTTCCTTAATGGTCTTTTAGCTATAAGTTCTTCAGGAAGGTGAAAGTCAAAATCAGTGACCTTCATAAAGTTCTATTGTTGTGCCTGGAAAGAAAAAAGAGAGTATCTCCTTATAATTCTTACCTTCTCGCGCCATCTGCAGTGCACTCCACTGACATAGACCAACACCATGCCCATAACCCTTTCCCTCAAAGAGTATAGAATCCCCATCTCTTGAAATACTGAAAAATGTACTTGGAAGGCGATTCCAACCTAAGGCTTTTCTTAAATCAGTCGCTTTTATTGTTATACTACCTTTACAATGAACTACCTCTAATTCTTTAGCCCTTTTAGTAGATGTATATGATTTTATTTCTATCTCCTTTATAATACATGGAATATCAAGAGCATCCTCTATCTCAGATAGTGATATCTTCCTGCTCCAAGTCCAGTATGGGGATATCTCACAATTCGATTCGACAGGCCTGAGATAAGGAAAGCCTTTCCCAAAGACCTCTTCAGGGTTTTCTGTGATACCTCCGCATGTTGAATGATAAAATGGTTCAATAGGAATTCCATTATAGGTAAGAATCTCACCCTCAGTTTCTTTTACAGCATATTCTACCCTTGCATCTGAATTGTTACCTTTATAAACCTGATGAATCACAGAAGAAGTAATATGGAAGAGTGAATCTCCATTCAGTCTTTTTTGTTTTATTGCATATGTCCTTGATAAAACCGCCTGGGCTTTAAGTGCCTCCATCTCCCAGTTTGGTCCGACCTCAGACATGACCACCTCTTTAACATAATCTTCAATCGGAAGCTCATTTATAAGATATAAACCCCTGCTCCCTTTCCATACCTCTATATTTCCGCTATATCTTGCCCCGGCTACGAGAAGGTCTCCTTTAACATTACCTAACTTCTTTATCTCCTCATCTTTTGCTGGGATAGAAGAATATATCTCATTCAGAATAAGCACCTTGATAGTCTCTGTTGCGAATGAAGGCAAAGAAAAAACCAGAGAGTATAGAGCAATTAGCAAAGAGTACATGGCATAGCAAATAAGGTTTTTAACAATCCGCTTCTGGCTACTGGCTATTAGTTCTTTTTCTTTAGCCCTTTGCCCTTTTCTCTCTGACCTTTGCTCTCTGCCTTTAATTCTTAGCCAATTATTCATTACTTATCTCATCTTCTTCCCAAAAGCCAGAAAAGAAGGGTAAGGATAATGCTTAGAAGGATACTCGTTGCTAATGGAAAATAGAAAGTAAAATTTTTCCTCTGTATCAAAATATCTCCGGGAAGCCTGCCTATCCATGGAATCTTACCTGAAAGGAGAAGGATTCCACCTATTGCAGAGATTAAAAGTCCAAGAAATATGAGAAATTTACCTATATGTTGAATGCCATCTCCCATAATTAATCACCAATAACCAATAAACAAGCAGGTTTGTAATTTAGAATTTGGAATTTGTTTACTGGTCATTTTAGTTTTTGGTATCTTTCCATCTCTGAATATATACATCCACAATATTTCTGCCTGTATAGTCCGAGTTCCTTTGATAGACTCACACCCCTATTCCAACCCTGTCTAAAGTCTTCATTATAAAAAGTTATTGAGTATCTCCTTCCAATCTCTTCTCCTAAGTTTATTATCATATCAAATTTCTGATATGGACTTACAAGAAGGGTCGTCGTAAAACCATCAAGCCCCATTTTTTTTGCGCTCTTCGCTGTTTCCTCAAGCCTCATAGAGTAACATAATAGACACCTTTCTCCGTATTCTTCTTTATTAACCACAGCCCTGATAAACTCTTTTAAACCATAATGGTCAATATATTCTATATCCAGATTCCATAAATTTTGAAGCTTATGTAAAGCATCAAGACGCAACTTGTATTCAGTATAAGGATGAATATTCGGATTGAACCACAGACCCTTTATATCAATCCCTTTTGATAACATTGCCTGAAATGGATACAAATAGCAATTTGCACAGCATATATGCATCAATAGTTTCATTTTTTAGATTAGTCCTGTCTTTCTTTTCATTACGTTTTTATAAAATCCATGTTATTACAACTTATACCCTATCTTCCTCAAAAATGCCTTTCTATCTGCTTTATCCTCAGCACCTTCAACGCCTTTTGGAGAAAAACCATCAATAACTCCAAGAACTCCTCTTCCCTGAGATGATTCAGCAACGATTACCTCAAGGGGGTTTGCAGTAGCACAGAATATTTTACAGACCTCTGGACAGTTCTTTATCTGATTAAGAACATTTATAGGAAAAGCATTCTTAAGAATTATACAGAACACATGTCCAGCACCTAATTCTTGTAGGTTCTTTACACATACATTGATTAGTCCAGCGTCGTTACCTTCTGTCCTTATAAGACAGGGTCCTGATGCCTCTGTAAAGGCAATGCCAAACTTTGCCTGAGGAATGGTTGTAGCAATTATTTCATAAAGGTCTTCTGTTGTCTTTATAAAGTGTGTTTGCCCCAAAATTACATTACACCCCTCTGGAATCTCAATCTTTACTGTCTTTAGTTCCATTTTTACCTCCGTTTAAAAGGTTATGCTATAATGAAAATAAATTTCTCAGGATATGTCAAGCCTTTGAACCGCATAATATATAATGACTTCATAATAAGATGGTATGAAAAAGAATTTAAAGATGTATTTATGTTTTATTTCTTTCATTTTTTTTCTGTTATCTTTATATTCTCTTACGAGCGGAGCAGATATCGCAGGACCTGATGTATCCTTACAGAACAATGAAATTCGCGTTTCCTGTTCTTTAATACTTGATGAAAAATATGTAAAAGAGATCAAAAATGGAATAGAAAAAGAATACAGATTTTATATAGATCTCTTCAGGGTCTGGAATATGTGGCCTGATGAGTTTGTGCTTGGTAAGTTAATAACAAGGACTGTAAAATGCGACCCTGTAAAGGGCGAGTTTATTGCAACCTCCTTAGATGGAAATATTCTCGTCGAAAGGAGGTTTAAATCCTTTGAATCTATGATGAAGTGGGCATTAAGTATCAATGACCTCAAACTGACTAATATCAAAGAACTTGAATCAGGGATACACTTTGTAAGGATAACTGTTGAATCAAAATTAAGGACTCTGCCTCCTATAATAGGTCAATTTTTTATCTTCTTATCAGAAAATGAGTTTGTAGTAAAGAAGGACTCTTTTAATTTCAGGATAGGATCTGTTCGATGAAGAACCTCCGCTTCAATATTATTATTGTCTCAGTATTTATACTTACTATTATAGCCTTCGTTACAGAATTACACTATTTAAGACTTGGAAACGTCTCCTTTTTTACCAAATTAATTATCCTCATATTATTAAACCTTACTATTATCGCACTTTTTACCCTTATCTTTTTTGTTGGAAAAAGCCTCACAAAACTATATCTTGAGAGAAAGAACAGAATTCTTGGATATAGATTTAAGACTAAACTCGTCGTAATCTTAGTGGTTCTCACTTTAATACCTGCTTCGATCCTATTTGCTGTCTCAAGCGGGCTTATTACGAATTATATTGACAGATGGTTTGCACCCCAACTCAGACAACCACTTGATAGTTCTATAGAAATAGCAAAGGCATTCTATGAGCTTGAGAAGAAGAAGACTTTTAATATAGCAATGAGAGTTTCAAGAGGGGAAAAGCCTCCAGATAATTATTCTGTTAAATACATAACGAATCTACCAAAAGATTCTACAGAGACATTAAGATCTGCTTTTGAGGGCAAAGCAGGTGTTGAAGTCATATCAGAAGAAAAGGGAGACAGGATAAGAGCTGTTGTCCCTGAAGAACACGGGGGTAAATTCAAAGGAGTATTAGTAGTTGAGTCATTTGTTCCACAAAATATCACCAGAAATATAGAGAATATTAAGAGTGCCTATGAAAAATACCAGGCACTTGAATCATGGAGGGTCCCAATAAAAGTGCATTATCTTCTGATCCTTAGTTTTCTTACAATCCTTGTCGTCTTTATGGCACTGTGGGTTGCACTAAAAATTGCTGGAGGAATAACATACCCGATACAGAGCCTTGCTCAAGCAACAGAAGAGGTTGCATCAGGAAATCTTGACATTAATATAGAACTTGATCAGAAGGATGAGATAGGTCTCCTGGTTAATTCTTTTAATCGGATGGTAAGAGAATTAAAAGAGGGCAAGGAATCACTTCAGTCTGCTTATATTGAATCTGATAGAAGAAGACTCTTTATGGAGAATATTCTTGACAATATAAACTCAGGTGTAATCATGTTAGATACCAAAGGAAATGTTATCATGATAAATGGAGCAGCATCTTCTTTACTTAATATAAAACCGGAGGAGGCTCTTAATAAACACTATAAAGAATTAATGTCCATGATAAAATCAGAGCAACTTCAGAATCTTGTTAAGGATATCGAAGGAAAAGAGTTCAGGTCGATAGAGAGAGAGGTAAAGATTACCTCAGGTGGTAGAAAAGCCTTTCTCAAGGTATTCATAAAAGGACTTAAAGATTCTCAAAGATACATAGGTCTGCTTGTTGTTATTGATGATCTCACTGAGATCATCAAGGCTCAAAAGGCTATCGCATGGCAGGAGGTGGCGAGAAGGATCGCACATGAGATAAAAAATCCTTTAACTCCTATTAAACTCTCTGCAGAGCGATTAATAAAAAAATGGGAGAGAAAAGATTCTGATTTCAACCAGATATTTGAGCATTCGACAAAGACTATTATCAAAGAGGTTGAGGGGATGAAGAGATTGGTCGATGAATTCTCAAAGTTCAGCAAGATGCCAGAGATTAAGAAAAAGCCAACCAGTCTTCAAAAAATAATTGAAGATGTTGTCAATCTCTATAAAGGTTATAAAGAAGTTGAGATAAATCTTTTACTTCCTGAGGATGACCATCTTGTAGAGCTGGATGGAGAACAATTCAAAAGGGTGATTATAAATATATTTGATAATGCTATTCATGCTATTTCTAATAAGGGAACTATAGATATCAGGCTTAATTTTGATCTCTCCTCCAATAAAGCATATCTTGATATTGCAGATAATGGTACAGGCATCAAAGATGAGGATAAAGAAAAACTTTTTTTCCCATATTTTTCAACGAAGAAGGATGGGACAGGTCTTGGTCTCGCAATAGCTAACAGGATTGTTGCAGAACATAAAGGTTATATAAAAGTAAGGGATAATAAACCCAAAGGGACGGTTTTCACAATAGAAATTCCTATTCATGAAAGTTAAAAGGTAAAATAGAAGGATTAAAATGGCAAAACCTGTTGTTCTTATAGTAGATGATGAAGGGAGCATAAGGCAAAGCCTTTCAGAGATATTCAAAGATGAAGGCTACGATGTCCTTACCTCGAGCTCTGGGGAGGAAGCGGTAGAACTTGTTAAAGAACATCATCCTGATCTGATCCTTCTTGATATCTGGCTTCCTGGTATTGACGGAATCCAGACGCTCGAAGAGATTAAGGGGTTAAAACCCGATATCCCAATAATAATGATATCAGGACATGGAAATATTGAGCTAGCTGTCAAGGCAACGAAGATAGGTGCATATGACTTTCTTGAGAAACCTCTTTCTCTTGAGAGAGTCCTTCTGGCTTCAAATAGAGCCCTTGAAAAACAGGCTCTTGAGAAGGAATACAAAGCGCTTAAACAGGATTTAACAAAGAAATATAGACTCATTGGGACTTCACCTAAAATTACTATACTTAAAGAACAGATTGAAATGGCTTCGCAGAGTAGCAGCAGGGTATTGATCATGGGTGAAAGTGGGTCAGGTAAGGAACTTGTTGCACGACTGCTTCATGAAAAAAGTAAAAGGGCAGGAAAACCTTTTGTTGAGGTAAACTGTGCTGCAATACCTCAAGAACTTATAGAGAGCGAGTTATTCGGTCATGAAAAAGGTTCTTTCACAGGTGCATTTGAGAGAAAAAAGGGGAAATTTGAGCTTGCTGATGAAGGTACGCTCTTTCTTGATGAAGTTGGTGATATGTCTCTTTCAGCCCAATCAAAGGTTCTTCGTGTCATAGAAACACAGGAATTTCAAAGGGTTGGTGGAAGCAGAAATATTAAAGTAGATGTATGGATTATCGGAGCTACAAATAAAGATTTGAAAGAAGAAGTAAAAAAGGGGAACTTCAGAGAAGATCTGCTCTTCAGGCTTGATGTCATCCCTATAGTTGTCCCCCCTTTAAGAGAGAGAAAGGAAGATATCCCAGAACTCATTGAATATTTTATTAACTTTTTTGCCTCTGAATACAGACAAAAGCCCAAAAAGATTACTTATGAAGCAATAAAGATATTACAATCATACGACTGGCCTGGAAATATAAGAGAGCTGAGAAACGTGATAGAAAGGCTTGTTATAATGACCCCATCTGATACAATAACAGCAAAGAATATTGTAATCGGTGAACCCAATAAAGAAGACTATCTCTCGTTTACAACTCTAAGGGAAGCAAGAGATGCATTTGAAAAAACTTTTATTACAAAAAAACTTGAAGAAAATAACTGGAATATCTCCAGAACTGCTGAGGTACTGCAGATTGAAAGGAGTAACCTCCATAAAAAGATCAAGGCTTATAATATAAAGGTTCCTTAAGGTCAATCAATAAATTTATACTCAAGCTCTCCTTTTTTTAAATACCATATGATATGTCTCTGCCATCCTTCACCTCTTTCAGGATAATCTGACCTGTAATGGGCGCCAACACTGCCCTTCCTCAGAAGAGATGCCTCTGTTATTAAATTGGCTACAAAAAGCATATTTTTGAGTTCAAGTTCCCTTCTTGTTAGAGGCATTTTCTCCTTTATAAATGACCATTCAGACAATCTTTTCCTTGCGTAACCAAGGGACTCTTCACAACGGATAATCCCAACTCTTTCCCACATGAGTTTTCTCAACTCGTGCCTTATCTCTTCATGGTCTGGGATAGAGGAGAAACCTGCAAAATACGAAGTGTCGGTAGCAAATTCTTTAATACTCATTGTTAATTGTTCATTTTTTATAGGTGAACCTAAAGCAGCTCTTCCTGCCCTTGCACCAAACACAAGACCCTCAAGAAGACTATTAGATGCAAGTCTGTTTGCACCATGAACACCTGTACATGCAACTTCTCCTGCTGCATACAGACCTTTTATATTTGAAGCACCATTTGTATCTGTCTTAATACCACCCATCACATAATGGGCAGCTGGAGATACGGGAACCATATCCTTTGTAATATCAATGTTATACTGAAGGCATGTAGAATAAATTCTCGGAAATCTATTTTTCAGGAACTCCCTTCCAAGATGCCTTAAATCAAGATATACATAGTCACTCTTTGTCTTTACCATCTCAGATATTATTGCACGTGATACAACATCTCTTGGAGCAAGCTCAGCCATTGGATGATAATCCATCATGAATCTTTCTTTATGAATATTTCTTAATATAGCTCCTTCTCCTCTCATAGCCTCACTGAGGAGGAATTGTGGAGCAAGAGGAGAATAGAGACTCGTTGGATGAAACTGTATAAATTCCATATCTTCAAGGATAGCTCCAGCCCTAAAGGCTACTGACATGCCATCTCCTGTAGATACAGGAGGGTTTGTTGTCCTTGCAAATACCTGTCCTGCTCCACCTGTAGCCATAATCGTTGCCTTTGCTAATATTAAGATTATCTTTCTATTCTTCAATATATATGCGCCCAAACATTGTTCATCTTTAGAAATCAGGTCGATGGTAAATGAAAATGGATATGTTTCAATTGATGAGAATGAGCTTGCCTTTTCAAGGAGGACTCTTACTATCTCTCTTCCTGTTGAATCACCATGGGCATGTAGTATCCTTCTCCTTGAATGTGCTGCTTCCATCGTAAAATCAAGTTTTGTACCTTCTTTGTCAAACTCTGCACCCCATGATATAAGTTCAATAATCCTTTCAGGACCTTCTTCGACAAGGATTTTCACAGCCTCTTTTCTACATAGACCATCTCCTGCTTTCAGGGTATCATCATAGTGTATTCCGATCTCATCTTCGTCACTCAGAGCAACAGCAATTCCTCCCTGAGCATACTCGGTAGTGCTCTCAGATGGTTTATCTTTTGTTACTACTAAAACCTTTCCATGTGGTGCAAGTTCTATAGCAGCCCTAAGCCCTGCGACACCACTGCCTATGATGAGATAATCAACTATCTTCTTCTCCATTTAATGGACCCAAAGAAGTTCTTTTAAATTTAAAAATTTAGGTAAATACAAATGATTTTAACATAAAACAATTAAGCCGAAAAATTTATTTTATACAAGGTGGATTCGGGGCTTTTACCACTTGTAGTAATGATAAGAAGTTGTTATCATTTAGGCTATGGAAACTGAAAAAGTAATCAATAAAATAAGAAAAACAGAATCTCCACTAAAGAGACAACTTCTCATCGTAGCATTAATTACCAAATTACTTGAAGAAAAGGGTAAAAAAGCTCCTGTAATTATCGGAGGTTGTGCACTATCTTATTATTCAAGAGAGGTATATTTCACATCTGATATAGATCTTGCTTATGATGATAGAGAAGCTCTTAATGATGTTTTAAAAAGCATAGGATTTTTCATGAAAGGTAGATACTGGATCAATGAAGATTTTAAAGCAGTAATAGAGGTGCCTGTATCTGCTCTGGTTGATGAAGAATCACCTATTGAAATTGTTGAGTTGGGTAAAGGACTTCAATGTAATATTATCGGGATAGAAGACTTATTAATAGACAGGCTTAATGCTTGCAAGTATTGGAAATCTGAAATAGACTGTGAGATGGTAGAACTTCTTTTTAGAAGATATAATAAGGAATTAGATTGGGACTATCTTAAAAAGAAGGCGGAAAGACCTGAAAATAATACTATTAATGAGCTTTTAGAAATAAAGAAAAAATTGAATAATGAAATTAAGAAAGAGAAAATTTAAGGAAACATTACCAATTGAGTCTCTCCTTCTTAGAGATAGGCTTGGAATAAAGAAATACAGAAAGTATGCTAAAAGAGACCCTGATAAAAAGGAAATTCTCCTAAGACTGGCACTCAAAAAAATTGCAGAAAAGGAAGAAAATGATTTTATTTCTATTGGATACAGAAGGAGGAAAATATGTATTTAAAAAAACTGCTCCTGATGCAGAGGATTCTTTCAATAAGAGTTGTCTGTCTTTTGTGAATTCAGAGTCTTCATATAATCCTCCCATTCTAATGGAACGTATTGTCAAAAGTTTTTAAGTAAATTCTTTAAATATCCTTTATCTTCAAGAGATTGGTAACCTGCCTCCCTTTCAGTAAGGTCGAATTCTCAATACCTGCTTACCTTTCCGTCATTCCCCGATTTAATCGGGGAATCCAG
>JBNAVX010000065.1:0-13896 GCA_049700155.1 Thermodesulfovibrionales bacterium | reverse complement strand
TCTTTTAACTGCTTACACCAATTTGCACCATCACTAACAAAGATTACTTCCCGAGGAACACGCCCCTTACTTTCCAAACGACCCCCGCATTCGCATGTGCGATCTTTGGAAAGTGTCTTTTCAACTACTCCTAACAACGCTAAAAATAACTTCTTTCCAGCTTCCTTTGCTCCTTGAAGTGCTGCTAATTCTATAGAGTTGACAGAAA
Source organism: Thermodesulfovibrionales bacterium (assembly GCA_049700155.1). Taxonomy (GTDB): domain Bacteria; phylum Nitrospirota; class Thermodesulfovibrionia; order Thermodesulfovibrionales; family SM23-35; genus JACAEY01. The sequence continues at coordinate 13,688 of JBNAVX010000065.1, read as the reverse complement.
TATCTTCAATTGATACTGTAACTGTACAGGTTGCTTCTATTTTCATAGGGTCTACCTCCTTTTCAATGTATTAAAGATTAATTTAAGGTAGACCCTATTTCTTTTTCTATTCTACCCCCCTAAAGATTTGCTACTTCCGAGGCAATATGTCACATTGACAGAAAAATTAGTGAATTGTTAGAATAACTTGATTTTCAAGAGGAAATTCAGAAATAGAGAGGAGGGGTATATGAATGCCCGTAGTAAAGGTCACCGAGAGTGATTCTTTTGAAAATGCACTGAAGAGGTTTAAAAAGCAGTGTGAGCGAGAAGGGATACTCTCCGAGATTAAAAAGAGAGAGCACTATGAGAAGCCAAGTGTAAAGCGTAAAAAGAAAGCTCTCGCCGCTCGGAAAAAGGCTTTTAAAAGAATGAAAATGGCGGCGCGGTAATGTCTCTTCAACAGAGGCTTGATGAGGATTTAAAAGCTTCTATAAAAGGTTCTGATAGTCTTAAAACCTCTGCTCTAAGGATGTTAAAGGCAGCCATTAAGAATAAAGAGATAGAAAAAAGAAAAGAGCTATCTGATGATGAAATAATATCAGTAATCTCTACACTTGTAAAACAGAGACGGGAATCTATTGAACTATTTTCAAAAGGTGGGAGGGAAGACCTCGCATTAAAGGAAAGCCATGAGCTGGAGATCCTGCGATCATACCTTCCCAGGCAGCTATCTTCAGAAGAACTGGATCGTATAATCATAGAAGCTATAAATGAATCTTCTGCAGAAGGGGTTAAAGATATAGGAAAGGTTATGCGTCTGATAATGCCTCGAATACAAGGTGCAGCAGATGGCAAGATTGTAAACCAACGTGTTAGGGAGATTCTTGAAAAGAAATGAAATTAAGAGATATTTATAGAAGAGCGATAGAGATCGGATTTGAAAATGACCCTCGGGGTAGGGATGTAATAGAAAAAGATTTAGAACGCAGAAGGAAAGATTTTGACGAGCTTAAACCCGAGGATAAAGAATTTTTTGATCAAGAATCCCTCAAAAATCCTTATTATGATTCGAGGATACTTTATGGAACTGGTGAAGAAGAGATCAAGAGTATTCTGGTAGGTATTGATATAGAGGTTGGCGAAGTCTTATTAGCTGATAATCTCAGGTTAAAAGGAAGGCGGGTTGATCTTCTCCTTTCTCACCATCCAGAAGGAAGGGCATATGCAAATCTCTATGCTGTTATGAGGATGCAATCGGATATTTTAAATCGTTTTGGAGTCCCAATAAATATCGCAGAAAGTCTTATGGATGGAAGGATTAAAGAGGTAGAGAGAAAGCTTATGCCCGTGAATCATACAAGGGCAGTTGATGCAGCAAGGCTTCTTGGTATCCCATTTTTATGTCTCCACACTCCTGCTGACAATATGGTAACCACATATCTTCAAAGGTTATTCGATGAAAAAAAACCTTACTATGTCAAGGATATTGTCGACATTCTGAAAAACATTCCCGAATATAAAGAGGCAGGGATGAATAGTGTTGGTCCTAAAATCCTCCTCGGTTCAAATGAAAGGAAAGCAGGGAAGATCTTTGTTGATATGACGGGTGGCACAGAAGGCTCAAAAGAGATTTTTGAGAGTCTTACAACGAGTGGAGTAAGTACAATTGTAGCAATGCATTTAAGTGAAGAACATAGAAAAGAAGCAGAAAAAAACCACTTAAATGTCGTTATCGCAGGGCATATTTCAAGTGACAATCTTGGTTTGAATTTACTTTTAGATGAAATTACAAAAGGTGACTCAATAGAGATTTTAGAGTGCTCTGGCTTTAAGAGAATCACTCGCAGACCTGTAGATCAAGCCTGATGAAGCTTGAAGGACTGCTTGAAGAGATAAAGTCAAGATTAGATATTATTGATATCGTATCTGAATATATTCAACTAAAAAAATCAGGTCAGAATTTTAAGGCACTCTGTCCTTTTCACTATGAAAAAACACCATCTTTTATAGTAAGTCCTACCAAACAGATATTCCATTGTTTCGGCTGTGGTGCAGGTGGTGATTTAGTTACTTTTATCATGAAATATGAGAACATCTCTTTTGGTGAGGCACTCCGTTATGCTGCGAAAAAAGCAGGCATTGATTTAGGGGAATTAAAATTTGAAAAAGAAAATGCTGAAAAACGTGAGAAGATATGCCAGATAAACAAAGATGCGATGAAATTTTTCATTAATAATCTTAAGGTATCAGAGTCAGCAATGACATATCTGAGGAATAGAGATATTAATGAAGAATCTATCAGAAACTTCTTCATTGGCTATGCGATCTCAGAAAGAGACAGTCTCATCAGATATCTGAAAAAAAAAGGATATGATGATTCTATTATTAAGGATGCAGGCCTTGCTGTATCAGATGAAAAAGGACTTAGAGACATATTCAGAGAGAGGATTATATTTCCAATTCTTAACACACATAATGACGTTATAGGTTTTGGCGGAAGGGTTCTTGATAGTTCTCTCCCAAAATATCTTAATTCTCCGGAGACAGATGTATTCAAAAAGGGGGAGACCCTCTTTGGTCTTAATCTTGCAAAAGAGGAAATAAAGAAAAAAGGATATTCTATTATTGTAGAAGGATATCTTGACACAATAATCTGTCATCAATATGGATTTAAAAATGCTATTGCTCCATTGGGAACTGCTTTAACGCCAAAACAATTACTCCGACTTCGTCAAATTTCAGGTAACATTATACTTATCTTTGATGGCGATGATGCAGGAATTGGAGCAGCAAAAAGATCATTGACAATTATCTTTGAAAATAACTTAAGAGCCAAAGTGTTGTTATTGCCCGAAGGAGAAGACCCTGACAGTTTTTTGAGAAAGAAAGGGAAGGACACATTCTCAAAATTGCTTTCAAAGGCAATGTCTTTAATAGAATTTCTATTAGCAACCTCAAAACAAGATAAGATAGATACTGCAAAAGAAGCACTGAATATGATCTCAAGTATAAAAGATATGATTATTGCAGATGAACTTCTGGTTGAGCTTTCTGACAGGACGAGGATCAATGAGATGGTTTTGAGAGATGAATTGAAGAAGATAAAGAAAAAGATCAGGTCTCAGGAATCCAAAATTATGAAGAAAGATAAAAAGATTAAAATTACTGAAGAGTATCTTCTTTTGAGTGCAGTAATCTCATCTCCAGAAAAGGTTGGATATATATTCTCAAGGCTTGATTTGGAAGGTTTACAAGATAGAACTATACGCTCCTTATTTAAGAAGATTAAGAGCCTTGGAAATAGGTTTAATGTGAACTCTATTCTCGCTGAGGCTGATGATGAAGAAAAGACGATTATCACAGAGCTTTCTTTAAGGCCGGGTTTCGATCTTGAAAACACTGACAAGATCATTGATGATTGTTTACAGACTATAGCAAAAAAGAGATTTGAAGAGAAAAAGCGAGAGGCAGAAGAATCAGGTGACGTTAAACTTCTGAATTTATTACTTGAAGAAAAGCGTAAATTAATAAAAGGGCAATTTATCTGATAGATACGTGAGCAACTATTACCTTCTTTAAATATAAATAAAAAGCTTTTCCTTAAAATTCCCATCACAAAATTGTTTCATCTCTTGACAAAATTGTAGTAATTAATTAAAGTATTACTAAGCGGTAACCGATTACCGTTATAAAAAAGAGGTTAAAATGTGCAGGCTTGCGGCGATAACATCAAGAAATTATTTCTCTCCTATTGAGAATATCCTTTCTATTGAAACAATGAAAGAGGGTTACGATGGTTCTGGCCTTGGACTTACATTAAAAGACCTTGGTGGAGAATTTGAGAATTTGAAGGAATATCCGATTCTCTCAGGAGCATGTTCAAAAAAGGGGAAAGAGATTCTTGATGATTATATGTATAGGATGGGTTTTAGACTCAAACATGAATGGATTCCCAAGATAAGGCATGTAAAAGGTATTTTGCAAAGGGATTACTATTTTGCTCAGGCATATGAATATCCTAAACCTTACAGAGACCAGCCATTCAATATTAAAGAGGACCTTTTGATGAATACCAGGATTTCGCTAAGAAAGATTGGAGAACCTGATGAGTCAATATTTGTATTCTCTTTCTATCCAGATGTGATAACCATAAAAGAGGTTGGTGACCCTATTCAATTGGCTGACTTCTTTGGTTTAGATAAGAATGGTCTAAAAGCAAAGATCATATTTGCTCAGGGAAGGCAAAACACAAATTACTCAATATATCTATATGCCTGCCATCCTTTTTTCATTCAGGGTTATTGCACAATGACAAATGGCGAGAATACTGCGTTCGTCCCAATTAGAGAATTCTTAATGAGTAGAGGATTTCCTGGTTATATTGGCTATAACAGTGATAGTGAAGTGTTTACCCATATCCTCCATTACACTGTTAGACAGCTTAGATGGCCACTCACATACTATAAAGATGTGATCACTCCGTTAAAGTCATCTGAGATTGAGATGAGAGAAGACAGAGAAGTACTTAAGTTAATTAAGCACTCGCTGAGACCGCTCTGCATAGACGGTCCAAATGTCGTTATTGGGTTTATTCCTGATGGAACATGTTTTATGGTACACGATTCAAAAAAGTTGAGACCGGGCGTTGTAGGGGGGCAAAGAGGGAAATATGCCTTAATGTCAGAGGAGTGCGGACTCGATGCAGTAATACCAAAAAGGGATAAATCTAAAGATATTTTCCCTATGAAATACGATATGGTCATAGTCAAGCCTCTTGCAGAAGAAGTGGTTGTTTGGAACCAACAAACCGGAAAACATTACTTTAGTTTAGAAGAGGAGACAGTGTCATGATAAATATTATAGATCAGAGGATTATTATGAAGACTGATGAGCCTTCTACAAAAATGGATTACAATCATCAACCATCATTAAAAGAGTTTCCTTATATCATCCGCTGGAGAGATGATAGGTGTAAAAGGTGTGGATGTTGTACTGCTGTATGCCCTATGAAAGCCATAGAACCAACTGTTAAAGTTCAGAGAATCGTCCAGTCCGAAGGACATATACCAACTCCTACAGTTGTAAGAAGAATTGTCCATGTTATTGAGCAGGTAAGGGATATAGAAAGATACTGTACTGGTTGTGGAGTATGTTCACTTGTCTGTCCCAATGGAGCAATTGAGCCTGAATACAATCCTCAAAATAAGTTTTTACATTATAAGAATAAAGGTGGTGAGGGTTATAAGAGAGGAGGAAGAAGAAATGACCCTTCCATTTCTACTCTTGATAGGCTTAAATTCACAAGAATTTCTATGCTTACAGATCCTGCATTAGATGCAGGAAGACACGAATTTCATGTAAGGACGCTTCTTGGAAGGATATTGCCTCCGGAAGAACTCCCTTTGAAAACTGTTGATGGAAAACTGATAGTTGATAAAGTTAACGGAAAATTTATACCTCCTGTTCGGGAGATATTTCCGATAATGGTTGGAAGCATGTCAGTAGGTGCGCTTTCTCCGCCTATGTGGGAAGGGCTTGCTATGGGAGTTGCGTATCTTAATGAAGTTGATGGTTTACCGGTTGTAATGTGTACAGGTGAGGGTGGTGTTCCACCAAGACTCTTGAAATCAAGATATTTAAAATACTTTATACTTCAGATAGCATCAGGTTACTTTGGTTGGGATGAGATTATTCATGCATTGCCAGAGATGGTAGAAGACCCTGCTGGTATTGAGATTAAATATGGACAGGGTGCCAAGCCCGGTGATGGCGGACTGTTGATGGCACAGAAGGTTCTAAAACTCATAGCAAGTATTCGGGGTGTTCCTCAATTTGTTGACCTAGCTTCTCCTCCAACTCACCAGACTAAATACTCTATTGAAGAGGCAGTCGCAAAGATGATCCAATCCATGTCAATGGCATGGGGATTTAGAGTTCCTGTATATCCGAAGATCTCAGGAACAAAGACAGCTCGTGCAGTCTTAAATAACCTTGCAAGAAATCCTTATGCTTCTGCTTTATCAATTGATGGAGAGGATGGAGGGACAGGCGCAGCGTACAATGTTTCTATGGATAAGATGGGACATCCAATCGCTTCAAATATAAGGGAATGTTATCTTGATCTTGTAAGGCAGGGTAAACAGAACGAGTTACCTCTAATCGCAGCGGGTGGTATCGGTAAAAAAGGAAATCTTGCTGCGAATACTGCAGCCCTTATAATGCTTGGTGCATCTGCAGTGGCGGTAGGAAAATACATTATGCAGGCTACAGCAGATTGTTTTGGAGATGAATATAATCGGTGCAATATCTGCAATACAGGTAAATGTCCAAGAGGAATAACAACACAGGATCCAAAACTTTACAGAAGGCTTGACCCTGATAAAGTTGCGGAACGACTTGTAGAGGTCTTCAGGGCTGCAAATGTGGAACTGAAAAAGATTTTTGCACCCATGGGTAGAAGTACAGAACTACCTATAGGCATGTCAGATGGTTTAAGTATAGATGACAAGGCAATGGCTGAAAGACTGGAGATAAGTTATGCGTGCTAAAAAATCAGCTGTCAGCAATAAGCATTTAGCAGTCAGTGGGAAAAATTCAAAACATCAAACACTGAACTCTGAAAGCAGAACTATAACTATTTATGGGACTGTAAATGGAAGAAGGGTATCCTCTCGCCACCTCGAGGAACAGATACAGAAGGCGGTCCAGGAAGGTGCAAGAGAAATCCATGTGATTGCCAATGGACAACATGGTATCGGTGGAAGGATATGGCCAAGAGGAGAGACGATAAGGATAACAGTAGAAGGACCGGTTGGTCAAAGACTGGGAAGTATGGGGATGATGGGCACAGAGATTATAGTTAAAGGAAGTGCCTCAGATGATGTAGGATGGCTTAACTGTGGAGCAAAGATAACCATCTTGGGAGATGTAACCAATGGTGCATTTAATGCGGCTGCTCAGGGTATTCTTTATGTTCAGGGAAGTGGAGGTGCAAGATGTGATACCATGACAAAACATAATCCGCGTTTTGATCCTCCACAGTCATGGTATTTCAGAAATGTAGGAGACTCTTTTGCAGAATTCAAGGCTGGTGGAATTGCTGTTGTATGTGGGGTTAACCCGAGGAATCCATATAATGTTCTTGGCTACCGTCCATGTGTGGGGATGGTTGGAGGGACAATATATTTTCGTGGTCCCATCCAAGGTTATAGTGAAAAGGATGTAAAACTACTTGACCTTACTCCACAGGATTGGGAATGGCTCAAAGAAAACATAAAACCTTTTCTTAAAGCAATAGACAGAATGTCATACTATGATGAACTTACTCTTTCTCCTTCTGAATGGAAGAAATTTGTTGCTTATACACCTCAGGAAAAGAGGGCAAGAAGATGGTTCAAAATAACAACTTCTGAATTCAGAAGGGATTTCTGGGAAAAAGAGGTTGGAGAAGGCGGGATATTTGCTCCTTATATAGACCATGAGTTAACTATATTACCATATATCACAACTGGAAAATATCGTAGAAACAAACCTGTATGGGCAAATGAAAAATATGTCTCACCATGCGTATATGCATGCCCAACTAAAATTCCTTTAAACAAAGTTACCTCCTTCATAAGGAAGGGAAAACTACCTGAGGCAATGGAGCTTATTCTAAAATACAGTCCTCTTCCTGCAACAGTATGCGGTTATATCTGCCCTAATCTCTGCATGCAAAATTGTACAAGGGGGAGACTCGACAATTCTCTTAATATTAATATGCTCGGAAGACTCACTCTTGAAATGCCAGCGCCCAACAAAGCAGAACCAACTGGTCACACAATTGCAGTCATAGGTGGTGGTCCTGCAGGATTAAGTGCAGCGTGGCAACTTGCATTAAAAGGTCATACTGTAGATCTTTATGAGGCATCAGATAAATTAGGCGGAAAGCTTGAATTTTGTATTCCCAGGGATCGTCTTCCGCAGAGGATACTTGAAAAGGAGATATCCCGATTTAAAGAGATAGGGGTCAATATATATCTCAAAGAAAAATGTAACCAGAAGAGGTTTGAGGAGATATATAGAAGCCATGAAATAGTTATTGTTGCATGTGGTGCACATAAACCAAGGATGCTTAATTTTTTAGGGTCTGAGCATACTGTGTCAGCTATTGAATTTCTGAAAAAGATTAATACAGGTGATTTGCCTGATCTGAATTCAAAAAGGGTTGTTATTATTGGAGCTGGAAATGTAGGCATGGATGTTGCCTCACAGGCTTTCAATTGTGGAGCTGAATCTGTCATAGCTGTTGATATCCAGAAACCGGCTGCTTTTGGTAAAGAGATGGAAATGGCTAAATCAAAGGGCACTGAGATAATATGGCCCAAGTTTACAGAAAGGTATGATAAGGAAGAGAAAAAGATATATTTTACTGATGGATCTTATTTTGATGCGGACATTGTTGTTATTGCCATCGGTGAAACTCCGATAATAGACTTCTTGCCACCATCTATTCATACTGAGAAAGGATGGATTGTTGTAAATGATATTGGACAGACCTCTGATGTAAAGGTCTTTGCAATTGGAGATGCTACAAGACTTGGCCTTGCAACTGATGCTATAGGACAGGGAAGGATTGTTGCAGAAACTGTCCATTATCAACTAATGCATGCACCCCGCTGGCCAGAAATAAAGCAAGTTATTCCTTATGAGAGGATTAAAACAGAGTATTATGATGTGTGTAAAGGAGATTTTACACCAGAAAAAGAAGCTGAGAAATGTATGTCATGTGGAACCTGCAGAGATTGTAAGATGTGCGAAGTAACATGTTATTGGGGGGCAATATCGAGAATAGAACATGAGGATGGCACATATGAATATGTTGTTGATGATGATAAATGTATAGGATGTGGTTTTTGTGCTGGAATCTGCCCGTGTGGTGTTTGGGAAATGATAGAGAATATATAAAGGTTTAGGGAAGATTTTGTAAATAAAGGTTATGACTCAATCACTTGTAAGAGAGAATAGAATACTTTCTGCCCTTCTAAAAGTGAGCAAGGTCTTGAACTCTTCTTTTGAGCTTGAGAAGAACCTTTCACAGGCGATGCATGTTCTTGGTGATTTACTGGAGATGGAAAGAGGGTCTGTCTTTCTTCTTGATGATGGTACAAAAGAACTTCGGATAGTTGCTGCACATGGCCTTACAAAAGACCAGAAGGAAAAAGGTAAATATAAGATTGGAGAAGGCATTGTAGGGAGAGTTCTGGAAAGTGGTCAGCCAGTTGTTATTCCCAATATAGATGAAGAGCCTTTGTTTCTTAATAAAACTGGCGCAAGAATAAAAAGAATTGGAATCTCTTTTCTTTGTGTCCCGATTAAATTTAAAGATGAATCAATAGGCGTTTTGAGTGTTGATAGGATCTTCAAGGACAAGACTATAACAATAGATGAAGATATCAGGGTGCTGGAAATAGTGGCATCAATTATTGGACAGTATGTGACTCTGTGGAGACACTATAGAAGATCAGAACAGGAAAAAGAAGACCTTAGATTAGAATTGAAAGGAAGATACAGTCTTCCAAATATTATCGGGACCTCTGACAAAATGCAGGAGATATTTGAATCTGTTCATAGAGTAGCCAGCTCTAAGGCAACTGTCCTTCTTTATGGTGAGAGTGGAACAGGAAAAGAGTTAATAGCAAAGGCAATCCATTATATGAGTCCAAGAGCTAAAGGACCGTTCGTCAGGTTTAACTGTGCCTCTATACCAGAAGGCTTACTTGAATCAGAACTTTTTGGTCACGAGAAAGGCGCATTCACAGGTGCAATAACATCAAGGAAAGGAAGATTCGAACTTGCAAATGGAGGGACATTATTGCTTGATGAGGTGGGTGACCTTCCTCTTTCTCTCCAGCCAAAGATATTGCGAGCCATACAGGAAAAAGAGTTTGAAAGGGTTGGTGGAGAAAAGACAATCAAGGTTGATGTAAGGCTCATAGCTGCAACAAGCAGAAACCTTGAAGAGCTTGTTTCAAAAGGGAAGTTCAGGGAGGATCTTTATTACAGGCTGAATGTTGTCCCTTTGTTCATGCCACCACTTAGAGAGAGAAAGGAAGATATTCCTCTTCTTACAGAATATTTTCTTAATCGTTTTAATAAAGAAAATGATAAAAATGTATCTATATCTTCTGAGTCATTAAGAATATTGATTAATTATACCTGGCCCGGTAACGTTAGAGAGCTTGAAAATACCATAGAAAGACTGGTGGTAATGTCAAATGGAAAATATATCGAACCATCTGACCTCCCCATTAATCTCAAGTTATCATCAACGAAAGGTATTTTGGTAAAAAAATCACTAAAGACAGGAATAGAAGACATTGAGAAAGAAAGTATAGTTCAGGCGCTTGAGGAGACAGGATGGGTTCAGGCAAAGGCAGCAAGAATACTTGGTATCACATCAAGACAGATCGGTTATAAGATAAAGAAGTATTCTATTATGCCTCCACAATCTATCTGAAGATAAAACTTAAATTATTTCTTTTTCAATGATATTTTTTATGCCAGACCTCGTTATATAAGGCTATTAAAGCACTTTTTCCTCTTTCTATTTTCAACTTTTCTCTATATTTTAGAAGAAGCCTTACAGTATCTCTATCAGTTACCATAGGCAGGAAAAAAGTCTACTATTCTCTGGAGTCTCCACAAGATATCGTCAGGTGGTTCTTTATAATCCCATAGTAGTTCTTTAGGTATTGCAACAACCATTTTTAAAAATTATAGCATATTATTTATTCATCATTATTGTTAAAAACATCCACTACTCCTCCACTGACATGTTAAAAACCACAATTTTTATGTGATATATGCCTTTAAATTCCTACAAAATTGTAACAACTACAAAATTGTTACTCTATCTTATAAGAAAAATCTTTGAAAATTAATAAATTGAATCTGGCATGGTTTTAGAAATAATAGCAAATAAATTGACAGAAGCAATTGAGGAGGAGACATGCAGATTAAAAGATTTCCAGTATTTATTTTGACAGTTTTACTCATCATATTTTATTCAGGAACTGTCTATGCAGAAGAACCCAAAGTTTCAGGAAATGCCTCTGTAGATGTTTTAAGTAATTACGTTTGGAGAGGTCAGAAGCTGACGAATAGTTGGGTAGTTCAACCTCCAGTTGGCATCACCTATAATGGTCTTAGTGCAAATATATGGGCTAATTATGATTCTGATTCTCAAATAGATGAAGGAGATGGACATGGAGAATTCTCCGAAACAGATGTAACCTTTAATTATAACTACTCTGTGGATAAATGGAATTTCAGTTTAGGTTATATCTACTATGCTTTAAATGGTGCAAACGATACACAGGAAGTATATTTATCTCTAGCTTACAGCATTTTGCTGAATCCGACATTGACTTTTTATTACGATTACGATGAAGGGGATGGTGCTTTTATTGTAACCTCAATAAGCCATTCCTTTGATGTATATAAAGGATGTAGTCTCAAGCTTGCCGCATCTGCAAGTTATAACATCAACAACAAAGTCATGGGTTTTGATGAAGATGGAGATGAGTTCAGCAATTTCTACAATGGTGAGGTATCAGTAGCTTTGAGTTTTCCTGTGACAGAATTTATAAGTATTACACCCAAAATGACTTATTCATTCCCCCTTAGCAATGATGCTAAAGATGCATTAGAAAGAATAAGCAATGACGGGCAACAGGATGTCTTATATGGAGGCATCAATTTAACTCTCAGTTTTTAGCATAATTTTTGTCATTTTCAGGGCTTGACCGGAAAATCCAGTTCTTATCCCTGGATTCCAAGAAAGGTTAGAGAATGACAGAAAAGGTTGGATTATTACTTTAAAGATTATATTTGTCTAAAAGACTAATAAGTCTTAATGCTAAGAAAAATTTAGGAGGAAAAAATGAGACGATTCATAAGTTTATTAATATTAATCACTTTGTTAATCTTTACAGGTTACCTGCAAGCTGAAGAACAACATAATGTTACTTCAGCAGAAACATCTGTTACTTCAGAGTCTCCGAAGATTGATACTGGTGACACAGCGTGGATGATTGTTGCTACAGCTTTTGTTATGCTCATGACACTTCCGGGTCTTGCATTATTCTATGGAGGTTTAGCAAAAAGAAAGGACAGTCTCAACACTATGGCTATGTCTTTTGTCACTTATTGCATTGTGAGTTTTCTATGGGTGATATATGGATTTACCTTTGCCTTTGGGACAGATATCGGAGGTATTATAGGAGGTGCAGAAAAACTCTTTCTCTCAGGTATTAATACAAACAGCATCAATGAACTGGCAAAAACTATACCCGAATATATATATGTGGTTTATCAGCTTACATTTGCAGCTATCACTGTTGCCCTTGCAAGTGGTGCATATATAGAGAGAATGAAATTCTCAGCATGGTTAATCTTTTCAATACTATGGATGACCTTTGTTTATGTCCCTGTAGCCCATTGGGTGTGGGGAGGTGGTTTTCTATCTAAATTGGGTGCTCTGGACTTTGCAGGAGGTACAGTAGTTCATGTTAATGCAGGAATTGCAGCACTTGTTGGTGCCTTAGTTCTTGGTAAAAGACATGAGCCAGCACTCAAACCAAGTAATTTGACACTTGTAGTAACAGGTGCAGGTCTTCTTTGGTTTGGCTGGTTTGGGTTTAATGCAGGGTCAGCAGTAGCTGCTAATGGGCTAGCAGGAGCTGCATTTATAAATACCAATACAGCTACTGCTATTGCTGCAGTTTCCTGGATGTTTACTGAGTGGGTTAACACGAAAAAACCAACAATATTAGGTCTTGCTTCAGGTGCAGTAGCAGGTCTTGTTGCAATCACTCCTGCTGCAGGTTTTGTTAATGTAAAGGGGGCTATGATTATAGGTATTCTCGCTGGTGTTATTCCATATTTTGCAGTTGCAAATATAAAACCAAAACTTGGCTATGATGACTCCCTTGATGCATTTGGTATCCATGGTGTAGGCGGAATGTTAGGAGCAATTCTTACAGGGATATTTGCAGACCCCTCAGTTAATGAACTTGGTAAAGGGCTGATTTATGGAAATTCAGGACAACTTATTACTCAGCTTATAGCTGTTATAGCGACTGCATTATACAGTGGAGTGGTCACTCTTATCATCTTCATAATCCTGAAGATATTTGTCGGTATCAGGGTTAAAACTGAACATGAGATTACAGGACTTGATGAGAGTCAGCATGGTGAGAAGGCATATGGATTTTAAAAATTTCATAAAAAACTGGAGGAATGATGAAAAAGGTAGAAGCAATAATAAAACCCTTTAAACTTGAGGAAGTAAAAGCTGGTTTAAATGAAATAGGAATCATGGGAATGACTGTCACAGAGGTGAAGGGTTTTGGAAGACAGAAAGGGAATGTAGAAGTTTATCGGGGAAAAGAGTATGAGATAAATTTCTTGCCTAAGATCAAGATTGAGGTTGTTGTTCCTGATTCAATTATAGATAAGGTGATATCAACTATTATTAAAAAGTCCGAAACTGGCGATATCGGAGATGGAAAAATATTCATATATTCCCTTGAAGATGTAATAAGGATAAGAACTGGTGAAAAAGGCGAGATAGCAATATAAAATAAACATATTAAAAACAAGGAGGAAGACATGGATAAACCGAAAGACAAAAAGGATGTAATGGAGCTTGTAAAGGAGCATGG
>JBNAVX010000064.1:0-14191 GCA_049700155.1 Thermodesulfovibrionales bacterium | reverse complement strand
AAAGTATTTAAACCTAATCAAGAAATTATATGCTACAGGACAATCGATGAATTGAAAAAGCTTATTGAATATTATCTTAAGCATCCTGAAGAACGAGTTCAGATAGCAGAAGCTGCCTACCACAGGGTACTAATGGAGCACACCTACGACCACAGGGCAAAAGAAATACTCGATATAATATACAGAAGCCCATGAAAATACTTTTCGTCAACCATACATCATCTCTAACCGGCGCCCCGATAAGCTGTTTGAATATAATGACAAGGCTCGGGAATGGTTTTCTTCCCGTTTTTGCAACAAAAGAGGAAGGACCTGTCACAGAGCGGTTGAAAGAATTAGGTATTGCATATTACACCTTAGAGGAGAAAGGATTTCTTGGTTTTAAATATATTTCAAAGTTTATAAAGATAATAAAATCTGAGAAGATAGATATTCTTCATCTTAATACCCTGACTCCTTTCTGTAAATATGCCGGCATTGCAGGTTTCCTGTTAAGAATTCCCGTTGTTTGGTTTGTCAGAGAAAATCCGATGATATCGAGGAGCAAAAGACTAAAGTTCTGGCTTAAGCATTTATCAAACAGTATTGTCTTTGTTGACCATGATACAAAAAATAAACTACTACCAGATTTTCCTCATACCAATGTTATATACAATGGAGTTGATATGGAGATATTCAAACCTTCCAGAAATGATTTCCTCTTTAATAAATTGAATATTGACACCAGTAAACGACTTATAGGTTATATTGGTTTGATTACAGAAAGAAAGGGAATAGAATACCTTATAAGGGCAATGCCACTAATAAAGAAAAATTACAGTAATATAAAATTAATTTTAATTGGCGGCTATAAAAACAATGAATATGAATATTATTTAAAGATTAAAAGATTAATTGAAGACCTTTCTCTTAAGGAAGATATTTATTTCATAGGAGCAATATCAAGCATACCTACTATCAGAGATGCAATAAATAGTCTTGATATTATAGTCTTACCATCTCTTGAAGAGAGATGTAGTAGAAGTTTGCTTGAATCCTTGGCATGTGGAAAGGCAGTAGTCGCTACGAGAGTTGGTGGTACTCCTGAAATTATTGACGACGGGATAAATGGTATCTTGGTTGAACCAATGAATGAAATACAGATTGCAGATGCAGTGCTTCATTTGTTAAATAATGATGACTTAAGAATAAATATAGGAAAGAATGCACGAATAAAAGCTGAAAGATTTTTTGATATTAAAGATAACATTAAGAGAATAAGAGAGTTGTATTTAAATCTTTTTAGATAAATGTTGGAATAAAAACGATTTACCAAAATACTGATAAAACTGATAAATAAGTAATTCTGTCAAAAAGGACTTAGTGTCTTTAGTTTTTCTGGATCATAAATAGGGGAAAAAGGGGATTATTCTGGATATGTCAAATATATTTACACAACCGATAAATATACTTCATATTATATCAAAGCTCCCTGTAGGAGGAGTTGAAAATCAACTCTCTTTGATCATCAGGAAATATGATAAAAAAATATTCTGTCCCTTTGTATGTTCTCTCTCTGACAAAGGGGAAATCGGTAAAGAAATAGAGGAAGCCGGGATAGAAGTAGTTTCTTTAAACAAACTTAAACATAGATTTGATCCGACTATAGTAAGTGATATATACCATTTGATTAAGAAAAAAAATATTAAGATTGTTCGAACCCATCAATACCATGCAAATCTATATGGAAGGCTTGCTGCATTTTTTGCCCGAGTTCCTTGTATTGTAGCCTCGGTGCATAATGTTTATACTATAGACAGGAAATTACACAGACGAATTATTAATAGGTTTCTTGCAAGATTAACTGATAGAATCGTAGCTGTTTCAGAGACTGTTAAAAAAGATATTCTAAAGTATGACGGTCTTCATGAAAATAAGGTAATAGTAATTCATAATGGGATAGATACAGCCAGATTTTCTGATATAGACGGAAAAGCAATAAGAAGTGAATTCAATATCCCTTGTGATGTTCCTGTTATAGGAACAATTGGAAGACTAACACTCCAAAAAGGTATAAAATATTTAATTGAAGCTACATCTGTAATCAAGAAAAGGTTTCCAAGAATTACACTTTTCATAGTCGGAGATGGTCCAATAAGAGAAGAATTACAACATTATGCTAAGACTTTTGGCTTGAATAGACATGCTATTTTTACAGGTTTTCGCAGAGATGTCTCTTCTTTACTCGCAGCGATGGATATTTTTGTCCTTCCTTCTCTATGGGAAGGATTACCCAATGCACTTCTTGAAGCTATGGCATCTGGCAAACCAATAATTACAACTGATATTCCTCCTATAAGAGAAGTTATAAATTCCGAAAATGTAGGAATCCTTATTCCCCCTAAAGATAGCACTGCACTTGCTTTGTCAATAGAATCACTACTTGTTAATAAAACCTTTGCTGTGTCCCTCGGTAATAATGCAAAAAATAGGGCATATTCAAATTTTAATATAGAAACTACTGTTAAAAAATATACAGAACTCTTTAAAGAAATACTTCGGAATAAGATATGGAATATATAAACTGTATTCTCTGTAATGAAGACAATACCGAAACTTTTTTGACCGTTAAAGACACAAGATATAAAACATCAGAAGAAACATTTACCCTTGTCAGATGTAGAAAATGCAAACTTGTTTATTTAAATCCCAGACCTCCAAAGAATACAATATCAAAATACTATCCAGTTAATTATAGGACAAGAAAAATGTTAAATCCTGAATTAATTGAAAGCAAAATCAAAACATTCAGAATTAAAAGAAAGGCTCTTTTTTTTAAAAATCCATGGTTTATAAACTTTCCACAAGATGCAAATGTTCTGGATATAGGTTGTGGTGCAGGTGAATTATTATTAAGACTTAAAGAACTTGGCTGTAATGCCTACGGTATTGATATTGATGAGATGACAAGTAAATACTTGCGTGAAGTTATGAACCTGAATGTAATAACCTGTGATATTGAAAATGGTACATCATTTCAATCAGACTTCTTTGATGTCGTCATAATGCGACATTCTCTTGAGCATGTATATAATCCCCAAAAGGTCTTGAATGAAATCAGAAGAACATTGAAACCTTCTGGATTACTGCTTATTGGAGTTCCCAATATAGATAGTTTCGTTGCTAAGTTCACTGGACAATACTGGGGAGACCTTGATGTCCCAAGACATCTATTCCATTTTAGTCCTTCTACTATCAGAATTTTATTGAGAAATGCAAGCTTTTCAATCCAAAAGATTTATTATGAGTTAAGGATGAGAAGGATAAGCATTGAAAGATGGCTTGAAGCAACTTCCTTGCCGTCTTTTCGTATTCCGAAATCTTTAACAAACATAGTAGGGAAACTCCTTGCTATTTTTCATAGAAGTGAACGGATAGTGGTTATGGCAAAGAAAAATAATTGAAAATTATTTAAACTCAAGTAGTTAATGGCACTTTCATGATAATAGATGAAATCATACTTGTTTAAAATAACATAGAGCCATAGATTTAATTGGCTTTAAAAAATGAGATTGCTTTGTAGCTAACGCTTCTCGCAATGACGACAAATTGTTATCAATACTGAATTTGTATTTGCGAGCGAAGCGAAGCAATCTCTTGTTTTGAATACTAATAAGATGAAATATAATTCTAATAAGAGAATAAGAATACTGGAAATCTATACAAATTCAAATATAGGCGGTGTACAACAGCATATTCTTAGTCTTCTTAAAGAATACAATCGGGAGATCGTATCTCCCCTGTTTTGCTGCTTCGGTAAAAAAGGAGAAATAGGTGTTGAGATAGAAAAACTTGGAATAGATTGTATTTTTTTGGATAGACCCAAATATAAGAGATTTTCACTATCAATCATAATAGACCTATATAATCTTATGAAAAAAAAAGAGATTAATGTTGTTAAGACACATAATTATTATGCTAACCTCTATGGAAGATTATCAGCATTGATGGCAGGCGTGCCGGTTAAAATAGCCTCTGTTCAGATTGATTATCATAGAAAAGACAAAAGTATTATAAGGAGGATTGTAAATAATCTTTTATCCAAGATTACTGATAAGGTAGTTGCTATTTCAGAGTCAGTAAAAATGGATATACTGAAGTATGACCATGTTCCAGAGGACAAAGTAACAGTCATTTACAATGGGATAGACGGAGATAGATTTTCTGGTATTGAAAAAAATCTTATAAGGTCTGAACTCGGTATATCTCCAGAAACCTTAGTTATCGGAACAGTGGGAAGGCTTGTTTTTCAAAAGGGTCATCAATATCTATTGGAAGCAATATCAAAATTAAAGGGAAGAATCCCCCGTCTTATGCTTTTAATTGTCGGAGATGGGCGGCTAAAGGACGAACTAAAAGATTATGCAAAAGCCCTTAATATATCTCAAGATGTTTTATTTTTGGGTAACCGTAGAGATATTCCTGAGATACTTTCAGCTATAGACATTTTTGTCTTCCCTTCTCTATGGGAAGGATTGGGCATGGCGCTTATTGAGGCCATGGCAGCTGGTAAACCTATCATAGCTACAGATATCCCACCTATTAGAGAAATAGTAAATTCAGAAAAAGTTGGGATACTCGTTCCTCCTAAAAATAGTAATGCTATAGCAGATTCCATAGAATTTTTATTTCATAATAAGAACTTTGCTGAAAATCTTTCTAACGCTGCGAGGGAAAGAGTTTTTACAACGTTTCACATAAAGACTACAGCCAGACAGTATACAGAACTTTTTGAAAATATCCTCAGGAGCAAGATATGGAATATATAAACTGTATCCTCTTCAATGAAGACAATACTGAAAAAATTTACATAAGTAAAGACTCGATATATAATATTATAACTAATGAAAGTTTCCCTATTGTCAGATGTAAAAGATGTGGACTTATATATATCAATTTTAGACCCACAAAATGCAAAATAGTAAGATACTTCCTTTTACTTAATGGAAAAACGTTATGGTTTCTGTTAGTGTTTGTTGTTTAACTTTCAATTCTGAACGCACTATCAGGAAAACATTGGAGAGTGTGCGAAAGATTGCAGATGAAATAATAGTGGTTGACTCTTTCAGCACTGACAAAACCATCAATGTAGTTGAGGAATATACAGATAAAATATATTTTAAAGAATACAAGTACCATGGATTACAGATGAATTATGCTATAGGATTGTGCAACCATGATTGGGTATTTTGTATAGACTCTGATGAATATTTAGATGATGACATGATAAAGCATATATGCAGACTGAAAAATGAAGGACTTGAGGGGAAGGAAGCTTTCCGCCTCAAAAGACAATGGTTTTTTCTCGGCAGACCTGTGCATGCCTTTTACCCCATAACATCACCTGACAGAATCGTAAGATTTTTTAATCGCAAATATGTAAAGTTTAATGAAAAACCTGTGCATGACAAACCGATAGGACACAAGAAATGTGAATGGCTCGAGGGTAAGTTAATACATGAAACTACAGGCTCGCTTAACGAGCTTTATGAGAAGTTAAATAAATACACTACGAGATACGCTGAGGGCAATGCCAGTAAAGCTTATACAATCAAGATGAAAAATTTATTAATTAACCCATTTGGGGCATTTATTAAATGGTACTTTTTTAAAAAGAATTTCCTTGATGGAACCAGAGGATTCATTTTGGGTATGTATGCAGCATTTTATACACTCTTTAAGTACGCTAAATTATATTTCCGGAAAAAATCTCCTTAGCTACTTCAAGTTTGAAGCTTTTTTAATATGAAAAAAATCAATATTCTACATATCTATCAGAATTCAAAAATAGGGGGGGTCCAACGCCAGCTATTAAATACTGTAAGCCAATACAATAAAGAACTTTTTAATCCCATAGTTTGCTGTTTTGGTCCGAAAGAAGAGATAGGCAAAGAGATAGAAAAAATAGGGCTCGAATTTATTCCTCTTAATATAAAAAGATACCATAAATTCTCTTTTAAAATAATTATTAAATTATATCAAATAATGAAAGAAAGGAATATTCATATAGTCAGAACACATAAATACCGTGCAAGTCTGTACGGAAGAATCGCAGCTTCATTAGCTCGTGTCCCTGTTGTAATAACTTCTGTACATGGAAATTACAGAAAAGATTTACGTCTTAAGAGAAAATTAGCTAACAGAATTCTATCAAATGTTACTGACAGGATAGTTGCTGTATCAGAAAGTATCAAGCAGGATATTCTTAAATATGATAGAATTGAACCTTTTAAAGTTATAGTGATCAACAATGGTGTTGATATAATAAAATTTAATCCTGAAGGTAATTTTCATAATATAAGAAGAGAATTTTCAATTTCAGATAGTGAAATCATTATAGGATTTATTGGGCGCCTTGTTCCTGCTAAAGGACTTGAATACCTTATTAATGCATTTTCACTTTTAAGTAGAGAATTGAAAAATATAAAACTTCTCATTGTAGGCGAGGGATCTCTTTTAAATATCCTAAGAGAAAGAGTTAAAGAAAATGCTATCAATCAAAAGGTCATATTTACAGGTAAAAGATATGATATACCTGATATCCTTTCAGCCATTGATATATTTGTAATGCCTTCTTTAGCAGAAGGGCTTCCTAATTCACTACTTGAAGCAATGGCTATGGGTAAACCTATTATTGCAACAACAGCAGGCGGTATTCCAGAGGTAATAAAAGATGGTATAAATGGGATTCTCATCCCGCCAAGAGATGTGGACAGCCTTGCAACTGCTATGAAGAAACTCTTAGAAGACCCTTTTTTTTCAGTAAAAATAGGACAAGGGGCAAGAGATTTTGTAGAGAAAAATCTTAGCAATATAGCAACAACCAAAAAATGGGAGTCCCTTTATATGACTTTATTGAAAGAGAAAGAAATCTCTATTACAAAAGAGGCATATATGAGATAAATGCTAAATAAAGCACCGATATTCATCAATGGTTTCTCTTATGGAGGAACTAATCTTATCACAAATATTCTTGCATCACATCCAGATATCTGTATATTAACTGGAGAAACACACGAGGTTTTTTATGGAAAGCCTAACAAAACAATAGATCAGTTAGTCCGGAGGACTTTTTATCTACCAGTCTTTATATTCACACAACAGCATGTCTTTGGTCGAAAATGTCTTGATAAACGTCGAAAAATCCCTAAGTTGCTTCTAAATTATATTGACTTTATCTTTTTTATTGACAAATTGATTAGATGGAAAAAAGACTCCTGTTATAGAAATGCAGAACATGAAAAAAGAGATATAAGGAATTGCCGTTTCCTTGCAAAAAATGTAAATGGAGTTATTTTTGCTTCTGATGTCCTTTCAGATATATACCCTGATGCAACTTTTATAGCACTCGTTAGAAACGGTTTCGCTTTATGTGAAGGCTATCTAAGGAGAGGATGGAATGCTAAAGATTTTGGTATGATGTATGAAAGAGTATGCCAGAAGATGATTCATGATTCCAAAAATCTTCAGAATTATCATGTTGTCCATTTTGAGGAGATGGTCTCTGACCCATTAAATTTTATGAAGAAAATATATTCGTTTTCTAATCTTGATATAAGCAAGGTTTCAAAAATTCGTTTACAAGCTAAAAAATCAATGGATAAAAATGGAATACGCAAGTATATTTTTGGAGGGGAAAAAGACAGAGAAATCTATTGGTTTCCTATCAATGAGATTGAGAATTATATCAGAACTGATGTAAATGAAAATCAGATTATACAATTGAGTGAGAAAGACAGAACTATTTTCTTGCAATATGCCAAAAAATCCATGGAATATTTTGGCTATTTATAATAGGAGTTTAAAGATTTCTAAATTCTGAATATTACCGGAGGCAAAGATTAGATAATCAGTGGAGAATGATAAAAAGCTTATAAAACATCTATCATATCTCGTAGAGTATGGTATTTATCTTTATGTTTTTCTTTTGTTCTTTGATAAAGGTGAGGGGCTGAGAACATTAGGACTTTATGGAGCATTTACTGCCTGGATTTGCCTTTTTTCTCTTAAAAAAATTAATTTTACTATTGATCTAATAACATTAGGCTTTTTTGCTTTTGTGATTAGCACCCTTTTATCTTCATTTTTTTCTATTGAACCTTTATATTCCCTTCAATCTCTCAAACGCGACATACTAAAGGCAACTTTCATTTTTTTTATTGTCTCAACATTTTTTGATATCAAGATGCTTTTACGCCTGAGCAAGATTATATGTGTTGCTGGTTTAATTAACCTTGCCTTTGGTCTTCATAGTTTTTTTCTGAATAGAACAGAATTCTATACCTCTGAAAATATCTTTCTTTCCCTCGATAAGAATGAATTTGGTTTTTTTATCAATATATTTTGCCCATTTTTTATTCTATTCTTTGTTAGGTCCAAAAATCATTCTGAGAAGATATTCTGGGGATTATCTACCCTCTGGGCAATATGTGCAGGTCTTCTGTCTGCATCGCGGGGTGCAATTGCAGGTGTATTTTCTTCAATAATAATTTGGTCTATATATTTTTTAAAAAGACAACGTTTTAAAAAAAATTTCATATATATCCTTATATTTTTTATTCTCATAATAATTTCTTTTATTCTATCACCGAAAACGATCAAGGAAAAACTTTTATCATTCCCTGAAGATATTAAAACATTTTCTTTGAGGACTGATTACTTCTGGGAACCAGCTATAGAATCTGTAAAAAAGAGACCCCTTCTTGGTTGGGGTTATGGAAACAAAATCTATCGTGACTACAGACCTTTTAAAGATATTGAAAAACCGAATTGGGAATTAAGGGGTGGATTACATAGCACTTTTATAGGTATACTTTTTCATCAAGGTATGATAGGTCTTCTCTCTTACTTATTATTGCTTCTTTCAACTATTTTAATCCTTATTAATATTATGAAAAATGAATCCTGTGATAAAAAATTACTTGCCATATCATTTTTAAGTATATTAGTCGGAGCTGGAATTATAAATTCATTTGTTTTGTCTGTCCCCTTCAGACGAATTGCTCCGATTTTGGGCATGTCCTCAGCACTTTTCAAAAAAACCAAAAACATGGAAAGTCTTTAAGTTTGATGAATATTGCTATTGTTCGCAAAAAATATACATTTCATGGTGGGGCAGAGAGCTTCTCACAGGAACTCATTAAAAAACTTATAAAAGAAGGGCATAAGGTACATATATATGCAATTAAGTGGGACACCTTTGAAAAACCTAACAACTTATATCTTCACAAAATCCCTGCTATTACTTTTAACTCTTTTCTTAGGGACTTATCATTTGTCCTTTCATCATATATTAAATTGAGAAACCAACAGAATTTTGACATCATCCAGAGTCATGATAAGACATTATTCCAGGATGTTTATAGGGCAGGGGATGGATGTCACATAGAGTGGCTGAAGCAGAGATGGAAGAGGACGGGTCCAATGGGGAAATTATCCATCATCCTTAATCCTTACCACTGGCTTATCCTAACTCTTGAAAGGTTGATCTTTAAAGGACATCGGTTCAAAAAGATCATAGCCATATCAGAACTTGTCAAAAGGAATATTATTGAACATTATCAGGTTGATGAAAGTGATATAGAAGTTATTTACAATGGAATTGACCTTGAACGATTTCATCCTGTAAACAAAGAAAGATTCAGGAATGAGATCAGAATGAGTTATTCAATAAATGAAGATGACTTTGTCGTGCTCTTCGTAGGTTCAGGGTTTGAAAGGAAGGGTGTTGAATATCTTGTTAAATCAGTTGAATTAATACCTGAAAGGTTGACTGTCATAGTAGTGGGGAAGGGGTCAGAAAACAAAATTAAAAAATATATTAAAAAACAGAGAATTATCTTTTGCGGACCTCAAAGAGAGATTCATAAATACTATGCTGCCTCTGATATATTTGTCTTCCCAACTATATATGAACCTTTTGGAAATGTACATCTCGAAGCACTGGCAAGCGGACTACCTGTCATCACAACAAAACTCAGCGGTGCCTCAGAGATCATAAAAGATGGGATACAGGGTTTTGTGATAGATAAACCAGAGGATATTGATATGATTGCAGAAAAGATTCGTGTCCTTATGAATAAAGATAAAAACATGAAGATGGGATTAGAGGCAAGGAGATTAGCAGAAAATTTTTCTTTTGATACTCATGTAAAAAAAACAATGAATTTTTATGAAGCTATTATATCTACTTATTAACTTTGGTAATTTATAAATCTTGACCTTTTAATCTTTCGATAAATAAGATTTGAAAGCATATAATCTCTCTGGGATGAAAAAGATTCCTCAGTTATAATACTTAATCTATGACTGGTATTGCTTTGTGGATAACAGGGTTACCTGGAAGTGGTAAGAGCACAATCGCAGATGCCCTGAAAAAGACATTTCCTGATTTTATAATCCTCAGGATGGATGAATTAAGAGAGATTGTCACTCCTGAGCCTACATATTCGGATTCTGAAAGGGAGATTGTTTATAGGGCACTTGTTTACATTGCATTAAAGTTAACAGAGTTTGATCATAATGTAATCATCGATGCAACAGGAAACCTCAGAAGGTGGAGAGAACTTGCAAGAAAATTGATCCCGAAATATATAGAAATATACCTGAAATGTCCTATAGAAACATGTATGGTAAGAGAAAAAGAGAGAAAAGAAAGACGTAGTGCACCAGCTGATATCTACAAAAAAGGAGCTGAAGGCTGGCCCGTTCCGGGTATTGTTGTACCCTATGAAGAACCGATAAATCCTGAGATTATAATAGAAACTGATAAAACATCTCTAAAAGAATCAATAGCAAAGATTGAAACAGAAATTCAGAAATATAGAAATTAAAATATCCTCATTGGCCTGAGACCTGATGTTCCCATTGTGAGTCCTTTGAGCTCAAACATGATTAATACACTGTAATCATTAGGATATTTATTGAATACCATATTTATTCCCCAGCACTGTCTAAAATATCTCAAATCTATGGTTATGTCTCTGACAAGTTTTTCCTTTGCATCATAGGAGATGCTACCACCCAGATACCATGGTTTTAAAGGACGCATTCCGAACCCTGCTCTGTAGTAACTTATATCATCTTTTTTATTATATCTCTGATTTATCCATATATTAGCCTTAGAAGTATTAAACCTGAGGTCTGAATTTATGCTTTCAAGCTCACCCTGATGGACATCATAGTTTGCATCAAGTCTTAGAGAAATAGGCTTTTTTATCCCTATTTCAAGCCTGAATGGTAGAAATGGTCTATCTCCTAAGTCTGCATCAAAAGACTGTGATGCCTTCAGAATAAATAATTCACTACCTGCATGTAAGATTCTGTTAATAAGAGAAAACTCGATCTTTGATGTCTTTTTAAAAAGTTCTGTTGAGTCAAATACAGGTAAATCCTGTGGATCTGTTATAAGTGTATATCCGAGAGATGGCTCTATAACATGTGTGAATGAATTATATCTCTTCAAAAGCCTTGTACTTACTATAGCATTGTACTCAATCGCCTCTCTATGGATAAAATCTTCTTCACTCCTCTGTAAAAAATAGGCAATTTCCCTGAATCCTAATGTCTGAGATAACACCACATCCCTGCCGAGGGTATGTAGTATTCTTGGGTAGATATCAAGCCTCTGTCCGTATATGTCTTTCTCTCTCCAGAAATTGGATGCTGTTGCTGTTGTAGAGAACCATATTGGACCAACCTTTGAAGGGTTGAGGACATATCCTATTTCTGGCAATCTTTGAGGGGCTGGTCTTTCAACTTCTGATAAGTCTACCCAGTATTGGGATAAAAGGTAAAGTCTGGAGTTATTAAGTGGAAGGGATATTTCACCTGTTGATTCAACAAACCTGTTTGTCCGTATTTCGCGATAAGGACTGTATTCTCTATAAAAGTTCTCTCTGTTTACATAATTAATACTGAGGAAACCTCCTATTCTATCAATAGACCTCTGTTCATGGAGTGCCCTTACCTCTAAAAAATCCCTTTTAAGTAGTGTATCTTTTATATGATAAATCCACCATCTTCCTTTTATGTTATCGGGTCTGATGTACCTGAATTCCAGACCTTCTCCAATACCCCTCTTTGAGTATGCATCTATTAAAAAAGTTGCATCTTTATCTTCAGAGATAACCCAGTAAAAAGGGATTCCAATTCTTATTCCCCTTGATTCACTATTATCAAAAACAGGCATTAAAAATCCTGTCTTTCTTTCAGTATGAAAAGGAACTGAGATATATGGTAAGTAAATCACAGGAAAATCTTTTATACGAAAAGAGACGTCTTTTGCCTTTAACCTTTCATCAACCAACAGATCAATATCTTCTCCTCTAAAACACCATGCAGGTATGGGAGGGTCACATGTTGTAAAGGTAGCCTCAGGTGCAGAATAGTACTTTTTACCTTTCTTTTCAATCTTTTTCCCTGAGATACGATAGTTTTCTTTCTTATGAAGAATTTCTGCTTCATAAAGCATACCTGTATCTTCTTTGGTATTAAGCTGAATCTTACTTGCCTTAATTGACATCTCTGCATCTTCATATATCACATTGCCTGTAGCAATAATCTCAGATGTCTTTTCGTTATAACTCATCTCATCTGATTCAATCTCCATATTCTCACCCTCAACTTTAACAGAACCTTTTGCAACATAGGTGGAGGTATCTTCAAAGTATTCAAGCGTATCTGATGTTATCGTAGTCTCTTTTTCAGCGAAGCAAAAATTAGTGGATAGTAAAATGTGAAAAGTAAGAAGTGTGGTGATAAGGAGAATCCTTTTATACTTCTTATTTTTCAGAATACCCACTGTGTAAGTAAAATCCCTTTCTCATTTGCAACAATTATATCAAATATACAGACTCACATAAAATTCAAAAGAGTTTAGTCCATCAGTGTCCAAACAAGAAATTGGCTTCTCCAAAAACAAGACTACCCTAACGTCAGGCAAAAATGGGGTTTCAATACTAATCTCCATAATCATTTATATCTTTTTGCCTTCTGATGAAGGCAGGATAAAGAAGCTTTTCAAAGAAGGTTCCGAAGCAATAGAAAAAGAAGACCTTGATGCAGTGATGTCAAAAGTCTCTTTTAATTATCAGGATGAATATGGTATGAGCTACCTTTATTTGAAAGAAGCAATCAAATCTATTTTCCAGTATTATAATTTTTAAGAGAAACAGGATTTATCAGACTCAATTTCTTAGATTATATTCATAAAATTATTAGAATAGCATCTCAATAAGCTTCATGCTTTCTTCAAGACTATCCATATCAACAATTTCAAGAATGACACCGATCTCTTTTTTCCTTTTAAGAAGCAACTTAAGGGCTTTTAATTCTCTGCAATCTTTAAGAAGACCCCAGTGGTCTTTAAGTTCACCATCGTGGAGGCCATTATATCTGTGTATGTGAACAAAATTTATCTTCTCAATTAAATCTTCTCCAAGTTCTTTCACGAAATTAACTGAGTCAATACCAGCAGCTTCAAGATGACCTATGTCAATAGTTATAGAGGTTGCAAATTGCCTCCAGAACCAATGTATGTCATGGCTGTTGTTTGCATTCTCTATAGAAACAGGACAAATCTTGGTTAGTTCATACAATGCATCTTTATAAGACTCCTCAAAAATACCCTCAAGTCTTGTACCCCAGGGAGTAGTTTCGTCATGAATGATTAAAGCAAGATCTACATGTTTAGCTATCTCGTGCATTATTGTGATAGTTTTTTTTCTATGTTCAGCTCTTGTTTCAGAAAGAAAATATCCTATAGGATGTATAACATATCTGATATGTCTTAAACGACATGCGGAGACTACCTTTAGCATCTGTTCAATCCCTTTTTCATAGCCTCTATATACAGATATTTGAATAAGGCTCGCTGGATAGAGTGATACTTCAGATTCTTTTGTTACCTTGTACCCATAAATCATATTTTCAATTATAATTCATTATATTCTATACATTGTAAATATTATACGAAGCTCATTAGGATAGTTCTAACCTGAAAATACTCTCCACACGCTGTATTGATTCATCAATATATTCTTCAAATAATGCATGACTCTCAAACTAATATATATTATTTTTCTTAAATATATTTATTCAGACTTGTCCAAAATAAGTTTTTAGAAAGACCTACATACCCTTTTTACACACC
>JBNAVX010000063.1:0-14426 GCA_049700155.1 Thermodesulfovibrionales bacterium | reverse complement strand
CCGTCATTCCCCGATTTAATCGGGGAATCCAGTCCCTCTTTTCTGGATTGTCCGAACAAGTCGGACAATGACAATAGAAGATGAAATCCTTTTTTTGAAAACATAGATTAGTCTTATTTACTCATTGTGTTTTCATATTTTATTTCTTTTTTCATGAAACTTTTCACATTACCTTAAACAATCAATCACCAAATCACAAATTCCAAATAAATTCTAATAACCAAACACCAATAATCAAACTAAGAGCATTTATCAGCAATCGAAGAGAATATCTTCTTTAACTCAACAGCCTCTATTAAAAGTTTAATAATCTCTTCCGCTTTAGCAAATTCTAAGGTCCTCTCCTCGAGATCAAAATTATGTTTGGTTATTGGTGATTTAATCACTTGGGTATTATCTGGTTATTGAAATTTGTTTATTGGTTATTCTCATTTTATATATCCCCTTTCCATCATGCTTGTATATTTACCTTCTCCTATGATTAAATGGTCAAGGACCTTTATGCCGATGACCTCTCCTGCACTTACGAGCCTTTCAGTTATTAATATATCTTCTCTGCTTGGATTAGGGTCACCACTTGGATGGTTATGTACAAAGATAACAGAGGCAGCAGATTCTTTTATAGCCTCCCTGAAAGCCTCTCTTGGGTGAATTAATGAATTTGTGAGAGTCCCCTCAGAGACTCTGCAGTCATGAATTATCCTGTTTTTCGCATCAAGCATTGCACACCAGAAAACCTCTTTTTTCAGATTTTTAAAACGTGGGCTAAAATACACATAGACATCAGAACTTGAACAGAAGGCAGGTCCCTTTATATTAGGCTCCTCAATGAGTCTTCTTCCGAGTTCAAGTGCAGCCTTTATCTGTGCTACCTTTGCCTTTCCCATTCCCTTAATATGCATAAATTCAATAGGTGATGCAGTCTCAATATTTTTCAGGTTTTTAAATGTATCAAGTATTTCTATAGCTAAGTCAATTGCACTTTTTCCACCTCCTCCTGTCCTTAGGATAATCGCAAGAAGCTGCGCATCAGTCAAATTACTTACACCATACTTCAGTAGTCTTTCTCTCGGTCTTTCTCCTTCAGGCCAGTCTTTAATACTTTTATAAACCATAATATTTTAATGACCAATGACTAATGACCAGTATACAAACCTCCCTTAACTTCTCCCTTTAGGAGATGGGGCAAAGGTAGTGAGATTTTAGCATCTGAAAGGATAATTGGTAAACCCTGTTTGAAAAATTTTCTGTTTTTCCATGTCATTCCGCACTTGATGCAGAATCCAGTCTTTCTGTCCTTCTGGATTTTACACACCCCTTCACCCCTTTATTATCCCCTCTATTAAGAGGGGATTAAGGGGTGTGTTACCCTCTATTAAGAGGGGATTAAGGGGTGTGTTAGGTTTGTTTTATGAATTTAGATTATTTTGGACAGCAATGATATCAATAGGGAAAATAGATTGACCAGATTTTATAGTGTGTGATAGTATGATGAAAACCCAAGGAACATATAGGATTCGGGATGCAAGATGCAAGAAACTAAACGAAAAAATCTAAATCTTATATAGACCTTGAAATATTTCAACTTGTAAAAGAACTTTCAGTGAATCTTGTATCTTAACTAAATTGTAGGAGGAACAGATGGAGAATAAAAAGGATACCAACTATATAAACAAAAAAGGCTTCACACTCGTTGAACTCCTTATAGTTATGGTGATCATTGGGATGTTAGCTGCCCTTGTATTTCCGAGATTGATCCCGAAGGTTGGAAAAGGTAAACAATCAGCTGCAAAGGCACAGATAGAGCTTCTTGGTCAAGCACTTGATCAATTCAAGCTCGACACAGGTAGATACCCTACTACCTCAGAGGGGCTGAATGCACTCATTACTAATCCCGGGATTCCAAACTGGGATGGTCCATATTTAAAAAAGGCTGTTCCCAATGACCCGTGGGGTAGGGCATATCACTATGAATCTCCAGGGACCCATGGAGACTATGACCTTATCTCTTATGGCGCTGACGGTTCTCCTGGAGGAGAGGATGAAAATAAGGATATTGTGAGCTGGGAATAATTAATAATGGGTGTTAAAGAACGCTGGGGGAAATCAGGTACTATAAAATTTACTACAGAGGAGGCGATATCATTAGTCTCCCCTTTATTAAATAACAATCCTGATATATTGGTTGCATATCTTTTTGGATCAAGAATAAAGAAAGGTGATCAATCTTCTGATATAGATATTGCATTTTACACATCAGATGATTTTTCCTGGGAAGAATATTATCTTCTCTATGGAGAAATTTCAAAAGCTCTCTGTTCAGACAGGATAGATATTATATGGTTGAATAAATCAGATCCTATCTTCAAATTTGAAGTAATAAAGAATGGCAAGGTTTTATTTTATAAAGATGCAGACATCTTGAACGATTTTGAATTAAAGAGTAAGAAAAACTATTATGATTACGTGCATTACATATATAAGCATAGGAGAAACAGGGGAATTGGTTTATAGAAAAGAGAGTTTTTTAAAGAGGATTGAAAAATTAAGGGAATACAGACATGATCTCAAACAGATGTCTGGTATTTCCTTTGAGGAATATATAAAAGACAGAAAAATAAAATACTCAATAGAACGATTACTCTTTTTAATTTCAGAAAATATACTTGACTTCTTTGACCATATTTTATCTTCTCAATTTGAGATAATAAGCGAAAGTTATGAAGATATTATAGATAATGCATACAAGAAAGATCTAATTAATGCCTCATTGTATTCAAACTTGAAGGGGCTTGGTGGTTTCAGAAATATCCTTGCACATGAATATTTGGATATTTCTGATGAAGAGGTCTTCAGGAATTTTAGAAAGACCCTCGGAATGATCGATAATCTTATTGAGGCATTCGAAAATATTATTAAAGAATTCTAATAAAGAAAAATATAATAATTGATTATGTTTATATATTCACATAGACAACGGGAACATATCGAATATCGGAGGATATCATGATTGATGAAAAATTTTTCATGGAACAGATTTCAGCCTTAAAAAATCATATTGATACAAGGATGGATGGACTTGAGAGGAGGATGGATGGGCTTGAAAAAAGGATGGATGGACTTGAGAGGAGGATGGATGGATTTGAGAAGAGGATGGATGGGCTTGAGAGGAGGATGGATGGATTTGAGAAGAGGATGGATGGGCTTGAGAACAGAATGGGTATAATTGAACAACGGATGGATAATTTTGAAAAGAAAACGGATGGTTTTGAAAAGAGGCTCGATGGAGTTGAAAAGAGAGGTGAGTCAATCGAAAAATTTATGCATAGGATATTTGTGGAGGTTGAGGCTATTAGAAGTGATATAAGATTAGTAGCAGAAGGACATGTGATGCTTTCTGAAAAGTTTACAAGATTTGAATCTGAATATATCAGGCATGCTGCTGAGATGAGGCATGATGTTCTTAATCTTTATAAAATTACTTATGGAGAACTTGAGCGGAGGGTAAAGGAATTAGAGAAGGCAAAGATAAGCCATTGAAGGTGTTCGGTAAAAACTGTGTAATAGTTAAGTTTTTTCAAAGGTTCCCCTCTAATAAGAGGGGTGTAGGGGTGTGTAAAGTTTTCATAAAATTCACATAAATTACTGCCGTTTTATGTCACTTATTTGACATTCAGAGGCATTTAACAAGCCCAAATCCCTGACATCACTTAAGGTTCAATAAACTCCCTTTTTTATAAGGCATTGATTTTACTAAATTTTTCTCTTTACAAACATATGCTATTTCTTATTGACTATCACCCTTTGGTGTGGTATAAAGCTTGCTGAAGTAATAATAAGTTTTTTGGGCAAAGAAACAAATAAGGAGGTGATGGTAAGAAATTTATACCGTTGTTCGTGACCGTTAACCGTGACCGCAACAGACACGGACAACGGATACGGAAGACGAAACTTTGAAAGGAGGTTAAGGTGTTTAAAGCAGTAAAGAATTTAAAGGAGCAAAAAGGTTTTACCCTTATCGAGCTCCTGGTTGTTGTAGCGATTATCGGAATCCTTGCAGCAATAGCAATCCCTGCCTATTTAGGAACACAGCAAAAAGCAAAAAGAAGTTCATTAATTAAGGCTGGTGAAGCTGCT
This sequence comes from Thermodesulfovibrionales bacterium, assembly GCA_049700155.1. GTDB lineage: Bacteria > Nitrospirota > Thermodesulfovibrionia > Thermodesulfovibrionales > SM23-35 > JACAEY01. The sequence continues at coordinate 10,289 of JBNAVX010000063.1, read as the reverse complement.
GCTTCGGAACTACAGAACTGGCTGAGTTCTTCTGTAAAGACGGGAATGGGTGCTCAACTTATTGAGGTGGATACAGATTTTAGTGGCTCAGTAGATTCTGCTGATTCTGCCAATTCTGCTTTAGCAGGTAATGTTTGTGCTCAATGGGTTAACCAGGCGGGGGTTTCAACAGTAGCATATCCTTCAGGAATGCAGTCACCATGGGCTGGAGCAGGTGCAGCAACCACTTCACTTTGGGTTCTTGGTACTCCTGGGAATGGACAGCTTGGTTGTGCACAAACACAAAATACAATAAGTATTGTAGGATTGGATAATAATGGAAATACAATTTATAATAAGGTTGTTACAGCAGACTGAAAGCAAACAGCAAACTTTTACAAAAAGAGGATGGGGAATACCCATCCTCTTTTTGCTATATTAAATTAACGAATTATATGAATGAATATAATGGATAAGCTGAAATAGTATCTTAAAGTTAATAGTGAGTAAGTTATTTTATTATATAGTGAATACTAACATAGAAAAATGAAGGAAAAATGCATTACCGTTCTTTTTATAAGTGCTATATTTATATTTTTTTTAAGCCCTATTAGTGATGTTGATTTCCCCTTTCATCTAAAAACAGGAGAATACATTTATCAATATAAAACACTCCCGAAAGATGACCCCTTCTCTTTTCCCACCAAAGGTATTTTAACTGAAAAAAAATTATTTACTCTTTCACAATATTGGCTTGCTCAGGTTGTTTTTTATAAAATTTATGAACATGGTGGTATACCAGGAATAATTCTTTTAAGAGCGACTATTTTTACTTTGTTCATTTTCCTTATGTTTCTCTCTATTAGAAAACATTCCTTTTGCTGCTCCATGGTAATTACTATAATTGTATCTTATGCTCTTCTCCCTTTTAATCTTGATAGACCACAATATTTTTCCTTTCTTTTTACAGCCTTGATCATGATACTTCTTCAGAAATTCAAGGGAAATCCAAAATCTGCCAAACCTCTTTTATTTATACCACTTATTATGCTCTTTTGGTCTAATATGCACGGAGGTTTTGTTTTTGGCCTAATTGTGCTTCTTCTTTTTACAATAACTGAGGCTTTAAAATTCCTTATAGCAAAGATTAAACTTCCTTTTTCTATTGATCAAGCTTTTTCAAAAAAATCGATTATGTTACTTTTGTTAACTAGCCTCCTTGCAATAATCTTTTCTTATTTTAATCCAAATGCTAACTCTGCGTTTCTTATCACGATTGAATCTCATTCAACTACTAAATGGCTATTTTCAATGGTTAGAGAATACATGAGTCCTATTGAGGAAGCAAGGTTTCCCTATTCTATGAAGTTATCAAATATGTCTTTCTGGACACTTTTAGGTTTAGTTTATATTTTAACTCTTCTTAATATAATGAGAAAAAAAGTCTTAGATCCTACTAAACTTTTGCTTATTTTCTTTTCCACTTGTGCAGCTTTAACTTCTATGAGATATATTCCCTTTTTTTTAGCTACTGCATTGCCTTTAATTAGCGATTATAGGTTTTTTAAAGATTACTCTTTTTTAAAAGATGTTAATAAACAGCATACTATTTCATTATTTTTATCAATAATTTTTATTATTTCATTTCTATATGTAAAAGATTATAAGAATATTTTTAAGATAAAATCTCAAAGTTACTATCCTGAAAAAGCAGTCAATTTCCTCCTTTCTAAGCATGATTTATATAATACAAGAATGTTTAATTCTATTAATATGGGTAGTTATTTGCTATGGAAACTTTATCCTCAATATAAAGTCTTTCAGGATACCAGATATTTGAGTTATGAAGTTGCTGCTGAAGGTGACTCGATTAGATTTGCCCTTGAGAGCCCTTTGCAATCAGGTAATCAAGCCCTTGTAAATGCTTTAAGTAAATTAATACCCAATAGCATAGGTAAAATTTCAATCTCTTATAATGATAATTTAAATAATATAGTAAATAATAGCAAGCCCTTTTGGAAAAGCCTTTTGGAAAAATACAACATTGATCTTATCGTTCATGAGGCGACTACTGAATTCACTGGCATAATATTTCCACTTACCTTAAGGCTTCTTAAAGATGATGAATGGGTGCTCATATATCTTGATGGTAATTTGCAGATATTTGTTAGAAACAATGGAAAATATGCAGAAATCATTAGAAAGTTTAAAAAACCTAAGGAACTCATATATGATGAAATTATCCTTGAGACTACTCGCCTCATAAGAAAGAAAACAACTTATCCTACCCCTTATTCAAGTCTTGCCTTTGCCCTTATGATGAAGGGAAAAGATGAGGACGCAAAAAAGATGATTGATGCGGCACTTGAATTAGATAAGAAAGACCTTGTTGCTAATTTTTGTTTGGCCTATCTTGCTTTAAAGCAACAAAAAAACAAGGCTTTAACGCATCTTGCAAAAGAAACTTCACATGTATCAAAATAGCTTCCAAAGATGTCCGTACCTGATTTCACAGTGATTGTACCCATAAAAAACGAAGAAGAGAATATTCCTGAACTTTATAGCCGTCTTACTACCCAGATGGAAAAGCTCGGAACACATGAGATTATAATGGTAGATGATGGAAGCACAGACAGGAGTTGGCAGATCATAAAGGAACTAAATGCAAGAGATTCAAGAATAAAAGGGATCAGTTTTTCAAGAAATTTTGGACACCATATAGCACTGACAGCAGGTCTCGATTATGCAAAAGGGGATACTATTATTTTTATAGATGGTGATTTGCAGGATCCGCCAGAAGAAATCCCTAAATTATATGCTAAATTTAAGGAGGGTTATGACTTAGTTTATGGAATAAGGACAAAAAGACAGGACAATATTTTTAAAAAAATACCTTCATATTTATTCTGGTGGATTTTAAGAAAATTTTCAGATGTTAATATGCCTCAAGGTCAGACGATGTTAAGAATTATGAGTAGAAGAATAGCTGATGTGATAAGAGAAATGAGAGAGCATGCAAGATTTATTCATGGGATGATGGCTTGGGCAGGATACACAGCCTCAACTGTAGAGATAAAACATAATCCAAGACTTAAAGGAAAGACCAAATATAATCTCCCAGGAATGTTTAAACTTGCGTTTCATGCTGTAACATCATTCTCAACTGTCCCTTTAAGATTGGCTACATATCTTGGTTTTATAAGTTCCTTTATAAGTCTTGTTGTTGGAATATATTTTATTTACCTTAAAATCTTTTATGGAATTCCTGTCTTAGGTTATGCCTCAATCATCGTTTCAATCTTTTTTGTAGGGGGCATACAGTTGTTAGTACTTGGAATATTTGGGGAGTATTTAGGTAGGACTTATCAGGAGGTTCAAAAAAGACCACTCTATATTATAAAGGAATATATTACATAAATTTATGATAGAAGAACTGAAATGGGATAGCACTTTTTTTAAAAAAAAGATTGGAGAATTGAAAATTGACTCAGAATCACAGGATCGAATCAAGCAAGCCATTGAAAAGGCTAAAAATGAGGGTTTCAAGTATATTATCTGTAAATTACAATCACAGCAGACAACCCTGATAAAATTCTTAGAATCATTAGGTTTTTATCTTTCAGATATTGGAGTGATATGTGCGATCGAGACAGAAAAATTCCTAATTAAAGGATATATTGAAAATTCAAATATCATAAAACCCAAAATAGCTAATGAAAAAGATATTCCATTACTTAAAAAATTAGTTAAGACACTTTTCTTAGAAAGCCGTTTTTATAGTGATCCCTTTTTCTCAAAAAAAGATGCAGATAATCTCTACCAGACATGGACAGAAAATTCAATTAAAGGAGATACTGCTGATATTGTTTTTTTTATTCCGTCTAAAGGATTGATTGTTTGTAAAAAGCTATCTCCACATATAGGGAAAATAGTATTAATAGGAGTAAAGAAAAGATTTAGAGGTAAAGGAATTGGGACAACTCTTACAGAAACTGCTATGGAATGGTTTAAAGCACATAACATTAAATCAGTTACAGTTAGGACTCAGCTTAAAAACTTAAATGCAATTAATTTCTATATTAAATTAGGGTTTTATATAAAAGAGTATGATCTTATCTTTTCTAAAATTTTTTGAAAGAAAATAATTTTAATGAAAAGGATAGATTCTTTTGATCCTTCTTTATTTAAAACTATAAGAGAGGCAGAGAAAAAACACTTTTGGTTTAATGCTCGCAGAAAATGGATTTTTGATAAAGTTAAAAAGTTTATTCCTCCTCCTGCTAATTTTCTCGAAGTTGGATGTGGTTCGGGGAATGTAAGTAATTTTCTTTCTCAAAAGGGGTATAAAGTTACTGGGTGTGAATATTATTCTGAGGCTTTAAATATTGCCTATGCTGGTTTTCTGAAGGTTCAGGGTAATGCGGACAATCTTCCCTTCAAAGACAATACTTTCGATATAGTAGGTCTATTTGATGTGATTGAACACCTTCAGGATGATATAACACCACTTAAGCAAGCTGTGAGAGTTTTAAAAAAAAATGGGATTATTGTCGTAACAGTTCCTGCGAGAGAAGAGCTTTGGAGCTGGTTTGATGAGATGTCTTCACATAAAAGAAGATATACAATAAAAATGATAAAAAATATTCTTATAGCAAAAATGAATCTTAAGCTACTCTTGGCAGAATATATGTTTATGTCCCTCTATGTACCTTTGAAATTTATACGGAGACAACATCAAAAAGACAATGAGCTATTCAGGATAAATGAGGTTGCGAATGTATTGCTGAAGTCATTTTTTCATATAGAGAGATTTTTATCAAAAATGTTTCCTTTACCTATAGGAACATCGCTTATTGCAATTGCACAGAAAGTAGTGGTTCTCATTAGTTTTATTCTATATTCTGTAATTGTTTCGAAGTTAGTATACCTTTGATATTGTTAGATGAAAAAAATAGAGTTTTTTTGTCATAGTATTGACGAAAAGGACATTGAACGAGTTAATAATGTTCTTAGGTCAATATTCTTAACCACCGGTGAAGAGGTCTTTAAATTTGAGAAGAAGTTTTCCAGATACATTGGGAAAAATTACACAGTGGGTCTCACAAGTTGTACAGCCGCTCTTCATCTAAGCCTTATTGCTTTGGGTGTTTGTCAAGGAGATGAGGTTATTACCACACCAATGAGCTTTTGTGCTACTGCAAATGCAATACTTCATGCAGGAGCTAAGCCTGTCTTTGTAGATGTAGAAGAAGATACAGGAAATTTAAATACAGAACTTATTGAATCTGCTATCACAGAAAAAACAAAAGCTATTATCCCTGTTCACTTATATGGTCAAATGTGTGATATGAAAAGGATTAGTGAAATTGCAAAAAAGTATAATCTCAAAGTCATCGAGGATGCAGCGCATGCTATAGAGGCATCGAGAGATGGTATTAGAGTAGGAAAATTATCAAATATTGTCTGTTTTAGCTTCTATACAACAAAGAATATAACCTCTGGTGAAGGTGGTGCGGTAAGCACTGATGATGAAGCACTCGCAGATACTCTCAGGATGTTGAGACTACATGGAATTGATAAAAGTGCAATAGACCGTTATACAAAACGTTATCAACATTGGGATATGTTTCTTCTTGGATGGAAATATAACATGGATAATATTCATGCTGCGCTTCTTATAGGTCAACTTAAAAGGATCGAAGAATTGTGGCAAAAAAGGGACAAACTCTGGAGAATTTATGAAGAAGAGTTGAGTTCTGTTAAAGGTATCAAACTTTTGAAAACACTTCCAAATGTGAAGCATGCAAGGCATCTATTTACAGTACTTGTTCCACCAGAGAAAAGGGATTCACTCCTCTGGGCATTTCAAGACCATGGAATAGGTGTCGCTGTGAATTATAGACCAATTCATTTGCTTAGATATTATAGAGAAACATATGGGTATCATGAAGGAAACTATCCTGTTGCAGAAAAAATCGGAAAGAGCACAATTTCATTACCTTTATATCCGTCATTAAGTGAAAAAGATATAAGACATGTTATAAAGGTTTTTAAAAAACTTTTAAATAAGAATTAGTATAGACAAAAATTTATGGAGGCTAAAATGAAGACGATTCTTGTGACGGGAGGAGCAGGATTTATTGGGAGTAACTTTATTGATTATATTTTTAAAAAATATTCTGATTACCATTTGCTTGTCCTTGATCTTCTTACTTATTCAGGCGACATAGAAAATATACATCCTGATATTAGAAACTCGGGCAGGTTTGAGTTCTGGTATGGAGATGTAAACAATCTTGACCTGGTAAGTGACCTTGTTAGCAGAGCTGATATAGTTGTACACTTTGCAGCAGAAACTCATGTTGCTCGTTCTCTTTATTCGCATAGAGTATTTTTTGTAACAGATGTTCTTGGCACACAGTCAGTTGCAAATGCTGTTCTTAAATACTCTGATAAAATAGACCGATTTATACATATATCCACTTCAGAAGTTTATGGGACTGCCATGTATGAACCAATGGATGAAAATCATCCTCTTAATCCAACAAGCCCTTATGCTGCAGCAAAAGCAGGTGCAGACAGGCTTGTTTATTCTTACATCAAGGCATATGATATACCGGGGCTTATAATAAGACCGTTTAACAATTACGGACCTAAACAACATCTTGAAAAGGTTATCCCCCGTTTTATTACAAGCTGTATACTCGGTGAGCCTCTCACTATCCATGGTAAAGGATCTGCTTTACGAGACTGGATTTATGCAGAAGATACCGCGAGAGCTATTGACCTTGCTATTCATGCACCAATAGAGAAAGTAAGAGGAGAAGTTTTTAACATAGGCACAGGTCATAGTCTGAGCGTTCTTGAGATTGCCCATAAGATGCTTGATATTTTCGGTCTAGACGAAAAGAGACTTAAATACATCCCAGACAGATATGGACAAGTTCAAAACCATATTGCCTCATATGAAAAGGCACAGAAGATATTAGGTTTTACTCCTAAAATTACCTTTGAAACTGGTCTTGAGCAAACTATTAAGTGGTATAAAAAGAACAGGAATTTATGGGAAAAGCAGATACCTTTACGGCATGTTCCTGTAAAAGCAAAAGATGGTTCGGTGGTATGGTATTAGATTTTTCTGACAAAAATCAAAGATTATTTTTCTATACCAAATAAAGAAATAATTAGATACCATGTAATCAAAGCTACAGAAAAAGAGAAATTTGAAATTTTAAATAAAATAAGGAGGAATTATGAATAAAAAAGGCTTTACATTAATTGAGCTTATCATCGTTATTGCTATTATAGCAATCCTTGCAGCTATTGCTATCCCTGCCTATGTTGGTCAGCAGAGAAGGGCTGCGAGGACAGAGGCATACACAAATCTTGAGGCTTTAAGGCTTCTTGAGGAGCAGTTCTTTGCAGAGAATGCGGCTTACACTGCATCTATTGGAGTATGTGCTGCAGATAATGATAATATAGCATTGATTCAGGCTGCCCTTCCTGGTTTTAGACCCGGTAATGCTACAAGTTACAGCTATTGCATAGAGCAGAATATTGACTTAAATGGTAATGTCCAGACACCGTGTTTCAGGGCATCTGCCTTTGGGAATGCAGGAACAAGGGTAGCAGGGGATACATTCAGAATAGACTGCAATAACAACAGGAACTTCTGAGATTAAATTTTCAAAGTATATTTATATTTTTTCTTTTTCAAGATAAACGCTTATATGGTAAGCAAATTCCCTCAGATCGTCGAGGCGATTTACAAGATAATTATAAAGCAATCCGTAATCAAGCCCGGTATACTCATGAACAAGAATATTTCTGAAACCCGTCATACCTTTAATTCTGTCTGCAAACTCAGATGAAATTACCCCTTCGTCTCCTAATATCCTTATTATATCTTCATTAACCTCAGGAGTTTCAAATCCTTTTTCTGCAATTATATGGTTCCCTATGTCTAAAACGCATTCTATGGCTATATGGAGATTCCTTTCCACAGCACTCAGTAACACTTCATTATCCATCAACTCCTTAAAGGTTACTTTACTTGATTGTTGAAGTATCTGGAGTGCTTTTTCTAATCTTTTCAATCGAGTATTTATGACTTCCCTTGAAATAACCAAATTTGCCAGTCCTTATCTTCTCATGAAGAATTCTATCCTGGACCTTCCTGAGATATATAGTATCAAGATAACGTTTTGTTGTAGTTGCTATATAATTTATGCGAGTTGCATCATCCTTTGAAAAAAGATGCAGCCCTTTTTTAATGACTTCATGTGCCAGCAAAGGAGATGCAATGTTTAGGATAACAACATCAATCCTGTCAAAAGAAAGAAGCTTCATCAGATCCTTGATAATTCCAAGTTTTATATTTCCATAATCTCCAATATCAACGTTTCTGCTCAAAAGGACCGCGATATCTACATCGCTCTTTGATCTGAAACGTCCGGCAGAATATGAGCCAAAAATATAGCCACTAACAACATCATCCCTTAAATATAGGTAGTCCCTAATATTTTTGATAATCTCTTCCTTCATGGAAATATGGTATTAAAAATTATGATAAAAGTAAACCTTTTGTACAATTTGACCTATAAGTTAACCCAAAAAATGCAGTTAGAGATTCTGAAACGAGTTCAGAATGACATTTATAAAGGCTTTGTGAATAAATGTGAATAAAAATGTCATGCTGAATTTATTTCAGCATCTAATGTATTTATAAAGCTTTATGAGGTTATCTGCATTTTTCGGGTTAATTTACCTTAATCAGGAGTCAGAAATAGTACAGAGGACTAAAGAGGTAATCACATCATTTGCAAGGTCAGGATAGACTGTAATAACAACAGGAACTTCTGATTGATTGTTCATTATTGGTTTATCTTCTGTTTTAATAAAATTTAGACACCTTTATAAATCTTGTTAAACTGAAGCAGCTTTTTCAGGAAGAAACTTAATAGCTATGCCTCCTTTTTTTATCTCCCATACAAGCGGGTCTTCGTCTACAAAAGTGTCAGACCGAAATGGAGCTGGTTCAATCCGCGTGTCAACATCGGATGCAAGCTTCATTAACCTTATCCTTTCTTCCAAGCGGTCGTCTGAAAACTCAGAGGAGATAACTGCTACATCAATATCACTCAATCTATTCTCGATGCCTTTTGCATAAGAACCGAAAAGATAAGCCCTCTCAACATGTATACCATGTTCCTCTAATTTAGAAAGAAATCTTTGAATCGTCTCTATTATTCCAGCATCGACCTTAACCACTTAAAAACCTCTTCTATCTGGGTTAATTCCCTTTTGGCAAAATCTTCAGTACATTTCTTCCTGAAAGTTCTTCTTTCATCCGGATATCTTGCTTCAAGATTAAAGGTTGTAACTTTTATAAGTCTGTCTCTTTGCTCTTCAGTTAAATGTATATCTACCATCTCTGCTAGCCTTTATTATACCAAAAGTTTTTCCTTCTAAATGGTAATGTCCAGACACCGTGTTTCAGGGCATCTGCATTTGGGAATGCAGGAACAAGGGTAGCAGGGGATACATTCAGAATAGACTGCAATAACAACAGGAACTTCTGAGATTATCAGATTGCAAAAGTGAACAACAATGCATATAATATGCTTAAGGAGATAAAAAATGCCGACCGCTATTCAGATAGAGAAAAAGAAAACCTATACATACAAAGATTATGAAAAACTTCCAGAGGGTGCACCGTACCAGCTCATAGGAGGACAATTAGTTATGACGCCTTCGCCTGTGCCTTATCACCAAATTTTAATAGGAAAGATATTTTTAAAGTTAAATGAATTTGTAGAAGAGAATAACTTGGGTATAATTATTTTTGCTCCCATTGATGTCTATCTTTCAGAAACTGACACATACCAGCCAGATATCATATTTATCTCAAAGGACCGACTCAATATTATTGGTGAGAAAAAGATAGAAGGCCCCCCTGACCTTATAATCGAAATCCTCTCCCCTGCAACTGCTTACTATGACCTCAGGATAAAAAAAGATACATATGAACAGAATGGTGTTAAGGAATACTGGATAGTTGATCCTATACAAAAGACAATGGAGATATTTATTAATGAAAAGGGCAGGTTTAAACCTGTCAGCACTGCTAAGGTTGAAGGTGAAGTCAATTCAGAGATTTTTAAAGGATTGACTATATCTTTGAGAGAGATTTTTGGATAGTGATATTCTTTTCCCGCATTTAGCTCACTTAATTCATAAATTTATGAGTGAAGCTCCCCGACTAAAGTCGGGGCTTCACTTTCTTTGAGGGGCATAGCCCCTCAAACTCC
>JBNAVX010000062.1:8146-14589 GCA_049700155.1 Thermodesulfovibrionales bacterium | reverse complement strand
ATTTACATTATCCTTTCCCCTCTAAAAAGAGGGGTGAAGGGGTGTGTAAAAAAGGGTATGTAGGTCTTTCTAAAAACTTATTTTGGACAAGTCTGTGTCCAATTATGATTTTTACCAATAGTACACAAATGATATTTCCGTAACAAGGAGTGAATATCTGATTGACATAATTTTTAGATTCTGATAGTATCGAAAACTATAATATTATTTTTAAAAACCTTAAATAAGGAGTTTATTATGGCTGAAAAACATGATTTAAATAGGTTAGAAGATTTTATATCTCTTGCTAAAAAAGGGGAAAAAGTCAGTGCAGAGGTTACACTAAGGAAACAGCTTGTTACACAGAAGGTTCATCCAGAAGAGACTGAGGAAATGAAAACAGAGGTAGATATGTATCTTCTTATCGCTGATTATACATTCAAGATTGGAAATGACGTTAGGCGTGTTTCAAAGGTTTATATGTATGGATCTGCTGAGGAATCCTTAACTGCTGTCAAAATAGATACAAATATTGCCAATGAAAGGTTGAAGATGGATTATGCTCGGTTGAAGGATGCTAATATCTCATTTGAAGAAAAGTATTTCTGAGTTATTCTTACTGCTGAATTTTCTTGATAGCCTTAAATAGATAAGAAACTTAAGATCATTATAAAGATTTTTCAGATTCCCCACTATTTTGAGATTCTAATGTCTTGGTCAGAGGAAGGATAATTTTAAATTCTGTTAATCTATTGCTTGAAACAGAGATGTCGCCTCCATGGCTTTTTACTATTGATTGAACATTAGCCAATCCTAAACCACTTCCGTCCATCTTAGTTGTTACAAAAGGAGAAAAAAGGTCCTTCATTATTTCTGGACTGATTCTCTTCCCGTCATTGATAACAGAAATCACGACCACTTTCTGTCTTGGCTTCAGTTTACTCTTAATAATAATTCTTGTCGCTGATGCTTCAATAGCATTCCTGATTAAATCATGGATACAAACTGACATCATTTTTCTGTCAAAAGCCATATTCAATCTGTTCAATTGCTTATCAAGTTTAAATATTGCTTTAATGCCATTCATAGCGGTCAACGGCAGTTCTTCCTTTAAGAATCTATTGATATTGTATTTTTCCATAACAGGTTTTTTGAAGCTCATAAAGGTTAGGACATGGTTGACTATTCCTTCAAGTTTTCTGGATTCTTCATCAATGATTTTTGCAGTACTCCATAGGGTTTCAAGGAGTTTTGTGTCAATCTTTGATTCACTCGATCTTGATTCCCTTAATAGATATTTTAGCAGCCTCCCTGAGAATCCTCCTATAATTGTAAGACTATTTCTTATTATATGTGCAATTCTTGAAGAATGTTCACCGAGTGTTCTAAGTTTTTCATCCTGCAATATTTTTTGTCGGTCTTTCTGCCTTTTAATTTCCATACCTATTGCAACGGATGCTAACCGACCTAAAAGTTTAATCTTTTCAAGAGCTTCTCTTGAAAATCTTTCGCTTCCTATACGGTCAAAGACCATAATCCCAATAGGCTCTCCCTCAAAAAACAGGGGAAGGAATAATATTGAAGAGATACCATATGTGTTTACCAATCCCCTCATGTAAGCTACACGAGGGTCCTCATAAGGATTTGTTACTAATACAATAGATTCATTTCTCTTTATTATTCGTCTGAGGAAAGTTTCTCCAGTATCCAGTGTGATTTTTTGACCGATTCCGTGAGCTTCCCGGGGGATTCCGCATTCAATTATAAGCTCATCTTTTTCATTCTTCATAATAAGGCAGACTCTATCTGCACCCGAAGCCTTTAATGCCCTCATGGCAATTACATTAAGCGTCCTTTTATAGTCTCCTCTGGTACTTAAGAGGAGTTCAGCAGTCTCTACTAATTCTTTTATTTCAGTCTTATTTTTATCTTCATATTGATTTTTCTCACATATCATCTTTTTGCTCCGTCTAAGAATAATGTTTCATATTCACCAAAGCAGTAATCATAATCACGGGATTGCAATTTTGACTTATAGACTCCAAAGCCTTGCTATCGTATTTTCTGGAAAGACATTCTTATCATGGTAAGTCATTGATTTTATTAAATATTTTAGAACTAATCTCTGTTAATTTAGTAGGCTGAATTCTGCAGGATTATCCCTAAAATTCCTAAAAGAACCAGAATGAAATGGGATTTTAGTTTTTATTTTAAAGTTTAAAGGCAATACATTGACAAATCTTTGAGTAGATGCTTAATATAATTTCCGAATATTTTTGTGAAGTTTTTTAATTTAACAAGGGGGACAGGATGAAGCGCAATATTGACTGGTTTCTTGATATCTATCAGAATGGACAGCTTGATTTAAATCCATCATATCAAAGAAGAAGTGTGTGGACACTCAAAGATAGAAGATTTTTTCTTGATACCATCTTCAGGAATTATCCATCCCCGGCTATCTTTATCCATAAAGAAATCAATAAGGAAGCCGGCAATCTTTTATACCATGTCGTAGATGGGAAACAACGATTAGAGACGATTATTCGTTTTATTCAAAATGATATATCAATAGACAAAGAATTTGGAGACATGAGACTTGATGGCAAAAAATGGAAAGAAATAGAAAATGACCCTGACTTAAAGACACGTTTTCGTGAATACTCAATGCCTGTTGAGTTCATTGAGGTAGTAGATGGAAATTATGTTAATGAGGTATTTGATCGGCTGAACAGAAATTCTCGGAAACTTGAACGTCAGGAATTGAGACATGCAAAGTATGATGGCTGGTTTATAAATACTGCTGAGACAGAGGCTGAAAAGAATGAATGGGAGCGTCTTGGAGTTGTTACAAAAGCAAGGGTTAGAAGGATGAAAGACGTCCAATTTATCTCTGAACTCTTAATTGTTATCCTGAAGAATCGTATTGATGGCTTTGATCAAGACTATCTTGATGATATTTATGCAGAGTATGATTCACCACATGAAAGTATCCCAGATTTTAATGAAGAAGATTTTAACAAAAGATTGTCTTTTACAAAGGATTATCTCTTAAAGATGGAAGATTGCAATTCTACAGTCACAAAGTATGCCAAAGGTTTTGCAAATTTTTATAGCTTATGGGCTTTTATTGTTATGAATCGCAATCGTTTATATTCTCCACAAATCCTCTCTGAAAGGTACTCAAATCTTATTTCGAAGGTAGAGGCCCTTTCAAAAGAAAAAAATCCTGAGAAATTCCTTAAAGAACATGAAGACGAATCTTATTCAAAGGCTTATGTATATTTTAGAAATTTAGTCCAGTCAAACACAGACCAAGCACAAAGAGAGGCAAGAAATATTGTCCTTGAAAGTGTCCTTCTGAAATAAAAAATTTTTTCTACCAACACCTTTATTAATAATTGTGATATTTTTTGCTATTTCTTTAAAATATAATTAATTATGCATTTTTTAAATTTCAGATGTTTAAAGATCATTTTCATTAAAATATTGTTTTTATTTATCTTATTAACTTTTTGGAAAACAGATTGCTATTCTGCAAATATAGGTTCTCTGCCACCTGATTTTACACTTAATGACCTTTGTGGTAATAAAGTTACTCTTTCCCAGTTTAGAGGGAAGGTGGTCATCCTGAACTTCTGGTCAATCTGGTGTGGACCATGCCTTGCTGAAATGCCATCATTGAACAAACTCTATCTTGAATTTAAAGATAAAGGGCTTATAGTTCTTGCACTTGCTGAAGACCCGGCAGAAAAACCTTTAAGAGAATATGTAAAAGAGAAAGGATTAGCCTTTCCAGTGCTTATTGATAAAGAGAAAAAGGTATATTTTAAATACTCCCTTTTCGGTATTCCTGTATCATTTTTAATAGATAAAAAGGGTTACATTGCGGAAAAGATTATAGGAGAAAGTGATTGGAATTCTCCTAAGATGAAAGAGAAGGTTGTAAGGCTTTTAAATAGATAATTTCTATTTCTTGAGCTTTTCCATTTCTTTTACGAGTTCCTCAAGAAGAGGTCTCTTGTTTATATCATGCACATCTATATATCGGATGATGCCCTTTTTGTCTATTACAAATAATGCCCTCTCAGATACACCGTCTGATCTCAACACCCCATATTTTTTTGCAACCTTTCCATGGGGCCAGAAGTCAGAAAGGACAGGAAACCATATATCACCCATCGGTCTTGTCCATGCATATAGTGTTGGGATATTATCCACTGTAATACCTAACAAAATTGCATCATATTGATCGAAAATGTCTTTAACTAAATTATACCCAGGCCATTGGTCAGAGCATACAGGTGTCCATGCAGCAGGAACAAAGGATATAACAACATTCTTTTTCCCATGGAACTGGCTGAGAGATATCTTTTCGCCGGTAATCGAAGGGAGGGTAAAATCAGGAGCTATGTCACCAATCTTGAGCTTTGGTTTACTATCAATTGGTTTTAGAGTACCCGGTTGATATATATAGTCTTTAAACATTTCAGATGTACCATAAGTAAGTGGCATATTAAAAAGTACAATCATAAACACTATAACAGGAATCATTTTCTTTACCATTTTTTAAGCCTCCTTTTTTAACCCGGAGAGTGTAAATATCAGTTCCAGGAATTGATTTGGATCTTGTATACTGCCAAGCCTTGAATAAATTACTTTGTGAGTTCCGTCTTTATTGATTTTTACAACGATGAAATAAGGGGTTCTTACCTCTCCACAGAGCTTATGGATTGAAAAATCAGCATCTGAGAAAAGCGGAAATGGTATCTGGAACTTCTTCCTGAAGACCTCTACCTCAAAAGGCGTATTTCCTGCACCGATGCCTATTATCTTGAACTTTCCTTTAATATCAGTATTTTGCTCTATAGCATTATAAAGATCATTCACTATGGGAGCTTCTTTCTGGCAGTAAGGACAGTACATACTGAAAATCTCTATAATTACAACGTCTGCCTCAATCTGGGGTATTGTAAATGATCCTTTTCCTTTGAGCCCCAAGTAAGCTTTTTCCACTTCACTTTCAGGAACAGGAAGTTTTATTAAAGGAAGATTACCACCTTCTTCTGGAGGTTTACCTTCTGCAAAGACATTAAGGTCTTCTGTTAAGAAAAAGGTAATAATAACTATGCAAAATAAAAGTATCTTTTTCACTATCTTCATTCCTCCTTTTTTTATCTATTAATTAAATGTAACATAAAAATATTATTAAAAGGCGTCAGAATAAATCTTATTTTACTGTAGGACTTTAGCTTACATTTCTGTTCTTAATACAAAAAGCTGAAATATTTTAAGACTCAGAGTTGTTCAACGATATACCCCTTCTTCTTTAATATTTCTATAATCCCATCTTTCCCGACTAAGTGTGCTGACCCTACGACTATAAAATAGTGCTCCTTTGTTTTTAAAAATCCTTCAATCTTTGATGCTATATTCTTATTTCTCTCAAAGATAAGCTTATTATAAATAGGTCTCATTTTAGGATTATCATCTAAACTTTTAGACACAAAGGACTCTATGGTCTCTGTATCACCAGTATTCCAGGCATCGAGTATTTTACTTATCTCTTCCTTAAGGAGTTCCGAATCCTTAAGTGTTGAGGCAAGGAACAACTCCTGTTCAGAGTCTGAGAAGCTGTTTAAAAGATTAATCTGGTCGTCTATGCTTTCAAGTTCTACTATCTTTTTCTTATTGTCTGCTTTCTTCAAGAAATACTTATCTATCCCGTACTCAGGGTATAGACCTAATTTCTGTAATTCAATACTTGTTATAGTTAATGCTATAACCCAGGGTTTAATATTACGAAAAAGTTCAGGGAAAAGACCGAGTTCATTTAACTTTTTTACTGTTTTATCGTATGTTTCCTTAGAAAGATGTTTTTCCAGAGTACTCCCATTTTGGTAAAAAGCGCTATTTATCATGGTTAATATTGACTCTGGTTTTAATTCATTGATATTTGCTTCTACTGCCAGTATATCTGATGTCTCAAAAGCATCTTCCATCTTCTTGGGTAAAGGGAATAACTCATTCTTATAAGCATGGACTGAACCAACTATATAGGCAATATTGGTCTTTGTTTGGACTTTCCACAAAAAACCTCTCTGTAAAGAAGATGCATTTTCAGCATGAGATGACAATAATAAACAGGTTAAGATACTGAATAATAGTATTAAAGATGTTGTCTTTTTGAAGAAAAGTCTTTTGCTCATCTCAAAAATATCATGGTTGGCTTGATGATACTTTTAGTGATAACAAGTCTTTATGATATTCCTGTATTGACTTTATATTAATCTTTTTCTTCTTCAGTACCTCTATTGCCTCTACCGCTGCTATTGCACCGGATATCGTTGTTGTGAAAGGAATTTTGTACTGTAATGCGCTTTGTCTGATAGAGAAAGAGTCTTTCTGAGCCTGGGTGTCACTGACTGTATTAATTATAAAGTTAATCTCTTTGTTTTTAATTAAGT
>JBNAVX010000062.1:0-8136 GCA_049700155.1 Thermodesulfovibrionales bacterium | reverse complement strand
TAATTAAGTCCACAATATGTGGTCTCCCTTCAGCTACTTTATTAACAACTCCTACATTAATACCATGTTCTTTCAGGTATTGAGCTGTTCCCCTTGTTGCAATGACTGAGAAGCCGAGTTCAAGAAGTTTTTTGACGATAAACACAGATGCAGGTTTGTCTTTATCTTTTAGACTGATGAATATCTTTCCTGATAAAGGAATCTTGTTACCACAAGATATTTGAGACTTTCCATAGGCACGTCCAAAGTCCTTGTCAATACCCATTACTTCACCTGTTGATTTCATTTCAGGACCAAGTATTGTATCTACCCCCGGAAACCTATCAAAAGGAAAGACAGCCTCTTTTACAGATATATGTTCTGTTTCCCTTTCTTCCACAATCCCAAGTTCTTTTAAAGTCTTACCAACCATTAATTTTGCTGCAATCTTCGCAAGAGGGATACCAGTTGCCTTACTGACAAACGGTATTGTCCTTGATGCCCTTGGATTTACTTCAAGAATATAAACATCACCATTTTTTACTGCAAATTGAACATTCATCAATCCTATTACATTGAGTTCCTTTGCCAATGACTTAGTCTGTCTCTTTATTTCGTCAACTATACTTTTACTTAAAGAATGAGGTGGAAGAGAACATGCAGAATCACCAGAATGGATACCAGCTTCTTCAATATGTTCCATCACACCGCCTATTATGATATCTTTTCCATCGGATATTGCATCTACATCTACCTCAATTGCATCCTCAAGGTATTTATCTACTAATACAGGATGTTCAGGAGATGCTTTAACAGCCCTTTTCATATAATCCTTAAGTGACCTTTCATCATACACAGTCTCCATAGCCCTACCACCGAGCACGTAGGATGGTCTTATCATAACTGGATATCCGATTCTTTCAGCTATAACTATAGCTTCTTCTACAGACATCGCAGTATCGCTTTCAGCCTGTTTTAGACCAAGTTTATGCAGAAGTTCTTTGAACCTCTTCCTGTCCTCAGCCCTGTCTATTGAGTCAGGAGAAGTTCCGAGTATCTTTACTCCTTCTTTCTCAAGTGGGACAGCAAGCTTCAATGGTGTCTGACCACCAAACTGGACTATGACACCTTCAGGTTTTTCAATATGAATAATGTTTAAAACATCCTCTATAGTAAGGGGCTCGAAATAGAGCCTATCGGCTGTATCGTAATCTGTACTCACAGTCTCTGGATTACAATTCACCATTATTGTTTCATATCCAAGTTCTTTGAGTGCGAAGACTGCATGTACACAACAATAATCAAATTCTATCCCCTGTCCAATCCTGTTAGGACCAGACCCAAGGATAATTATCTTCTTTTTATTGCTGGGATTTGCCTCACACTCTACTAAGTGAGGAACTCGGATTTCGGATTCTGGGGTCGATTTCGCATTCCACACTCCGCATTCTACTGCTTTATAAAAGGGTTTTTCATATGTTGAATATAGATAAGGTGTATATGCAGCAAATTCTGCTCCGCATGTATCAACCATCTTGTAAACAGCATGAAGATTTTGTTGATACCTAATATGCCTTATATCAGACTCTTCCATGCCAACAAGTTTTGCAATCCTCCTGTCAGAAAAGCCATACCCCTTTGCCTCTCCCAGTATTTCAATGAGTTTTGAGGAAAATTTTCTTTCTACCCCTTTTTCAAAATTACTTTTCTTCTGATTTTTAACTCCTAAATCTTTTATTTTTTCTTCGATATCAATTATCTGTTTTATGTTATGAAGAAACCATGGATCTATCCATGTCAACTCATATATTTCCTCGATACTCATACCAGATCTTAAAGCTTGGGCAATGTACCAGACCCTCTCAGAATTTGGGGTCTTGAGCTTTGATTTTATGGTTTTTATGTCAACATTTAGCTCCTCAAAACCATAGCTTTCGATCTCCAGGCTTCTGATCGCCTTCTGAAGGGATTCCTTAAATGTTCTTCCAATAGCCATTACCTCGCCGACTGACTTCATCTGGGTTGTAAGGGTTGGATCTGCCTCTGGAAACTTTTCAAAGGCAAACCTCGGAAATTTTGTTACAACATAGTCTATTGTTGGCTCAAAAGATGCAGGAGTCTCTCTTGTTATATCATTCGGTATTTCATCAAGTGTTAGCCCGATAGCAAGCTTTGCAGCAATCTTTGCTATTGGAAAACCTGTTGCTTTTGAAGCAAGGGCAGAACTTCTTGAGACCCTCGGGTTCATTTCAATAACCACCATCCTTCCATTTTTGGGATGGATTGCAAACTGGATATTTGATCCACCTGTATCAACACCTATTTCACGAATGATAGCAATAGCTGCATCACGCATCCTCTGATATTCCTTATCAGAAAGGGTCTGCGCTGGCGCTACAGTGATAGAATCTCCGGTATGAATTCCCATTGGATCAAAGTTTTCTATGGAACATATGATAACGACATTATCCTTTCTGTCTCGCATTACCTCAAGTTCAAATTCCTTCCAACCAAGGACTGATTCTTCAATAAGAACCTGATTGATAGGACTAAGTTTCAATCCATGTTCAAGAAGCTCTTTGAATTCCTCTTTGTTATAAGCTATTCCGCCTCCTGTGCCACCAAGTGTAAAAGATGGTCTGAGTATTGCAGGGAATCCAATATACTCTATTACATCAATCCCCTCTTTTACCGACCCGACATATGCTGACTTTGGCACCTCAAGACCAATCTTCAACATGGCTTTTTTGAAAAGATCTCTATCCTCAGCCTTCTTGATTGCATCAAGTCTTGCTCCTATGAGTTCAACGTTGAATTTATCAAGAATGCCCTTGTCTGAAAGCTCCACCGCAAGATTCAGAGCAGTCTGTCCACCCATAGTGGGAAGAAGAGCATCAGGTCTTTCTTTCTCTATTATCAATTCAAGAATTTCAGAGGTAAGGGGCTCAATATAGGTAACATCTGCCATATCAGGGTCGGTCATAATCGTTGCAGGATTTGAGTTAACAAGTACGACCTCATATCCTTCTTCGCGAAGGGCTTTACATGCCTGTGTCCCTGAGTAGTCAAATTCACACGCCTGACCTATGATTATAGGACCTGATCCGATTAAGAGAATCTTTTTGATATCAGTTCTTTTAGGCATCTAAACCTTATTCCTAAATTAGTGTCACCCTGAACCTGTTCCAGGGTCTATATACCTATAAATCTCCTACCCAATTTTTTAGCAGCGATTGCAGTTGTCCCAAATCTCTTAAAGCATGTCTTTATATCTTCCCACTACGGAACATCTCTTGAATTTCTACCGTTTTTTGGGGAAGAAGTGTTCTCATCTTATTTCCATAATAGAGCCATTTTAGACGGCGCTCTATAGGCCATTTACAGTAGTCATCTAACTGTTCTTTACTTACAGTATAGGTAAACCCCTTTAGAGAACTTTTGCATCTATTAGTGGTTTTCTCTAACTTGTTTGATTCTTTCCTTTTCTCTTTCATTTTCTCTCCAAGATCATTTTCAGATACTCTACATCTGTAATGTCTTGTTTCCGGCCTGATTTCTGCTTAAGCTTTATAAGGTCGTGGATTGAGACAGTAGGGATTTTTTCTTCCCCAAGTTCAATCATAATAGATCTACTTTTCAATTCACTGTAAGGAATTGGTGAATCAATAATAATGTCAATTTCTCCGATAGGTAGTTTCTCGCTGTAAAAATTTATTGCCTTCATACCTTTTTCCTGTATCCAGGAGCTCCTTTTTACACCATCTGAGATATCCATTGGATTAATTGGGATTTTTGGTCGGTAACCCCAATTTGTGAGCTTCGCAATCAACTTGCTGATATTTTCTGAGTGTAGCGATATCATTAAGTCAATATCATAAGTCATTCTTGGAACACCATAGAAATTGACTGCAAGTCCTCCAGCTACAAGATAATCAATTTTTTGTTTATTAAGCTCCTTAAATATACTCTTGAAATCCAATTCCATTTATTCAAAACCTTCTATCATCTCTCTAAACCTTTTAAAAATATATCTTGCGTCATTTGGTCCTGGACCAGCCTCTGGATGATACTGCACAGAAAATATTGGCAATTCAACATGTCTCATACCTTCTTCAGTCCCATCATAGAGATTTTTATGAGTAAGTTTAACCTGTCCTTTCAAACTCCTGATATCAACACAGTAGTTATGATTCTGAGATGTTATCTCAACCTTTTCAGTCTTCAAATCCATTACTGGGTGGTTTCCACCGTGATGACCAAACTTAAGTTTATAGGTATTTCCACCTAAAGCCAGACCAATAATCTGATGACCTAGGCAGATACCGAGCAAAGGTTTTTTGCCAATAAGTTTTTTTGTATTATTAATTGCATATATAACTGCTGATGGGTCTCCTGGACCGTTGCTCAAAACTACTCCATCAGGATTCATCTCAAGGACTTTTTCAGCAGGTGTCTTTGCAGGTACGACTGTTACATCAAATCCTGCATCCACGAGATTCCTCAATATGCTGAGCTTCACACCAAAATCATAAACGACCACAGACCGTGATGCGTAACCCTTGATGCGTGAAAAGTCTAAAGGTTTTGCCGTTAACTCATTATGATCCTTAAGTTGCCATCTCCATACACCTTCTTCCCATTTATATGTGTTTTTTGAGGTCACATCTTTCACAAGGTCAATGCCGATTATTCCGTGGTGTTCCCTCACCTTTTTGAGAAGGCTTGCAGAATTTAGGTCCTTTGTTGAGATTATACCCATCTGCGAACCATAATCCCTTAAATGTTTTGTGAGTGCTCTGGTATCTATCCCTTCAATCCCAATAATCTTGTGCTCCTTTAGATAATCTCCTAATGAATTTATATTTTTAAATTTTGAATTTTGAATTTTGAATTTATCTGCCCTCCAGTTACTTTGAAAAGGTAAATATTCTTTTACTATGAAACCTTCTACTTTTGGACCCCCTGAGGATTCTATGTCCTCTGAATTAACACCATAATTTCCTATCTGTGTGTATGTCATGGTCACAATTTGTCCTTTATAAGAGGGGTCTGTAAGGATCTCCTGATAGCCTGTCATTGATGTATTGAAGACAACCTCACCTATCGTTTCACCTTCTGAGCCAAAGTTCTTGCCTTCAAAGACAGTTCCGTCAGAAAGGACGAGTAGGGCTTTTACCATTCGTAAATCCTTCCTTTTGAGATTGTAATGACTGGAGTTCCCTTCACCTTCCATCCATGGAAAGGGGTGTTCTTTCCTTTTGATAAAAATTTGTTTGCATCTATCGTAAACTCTTTGCTCAAATCTACTATTGTTATATCAGCATCTGAGCCCGGCATCAAATTCCCTTTTGAAGATAAGCCAAGAATCTTTGCGGGGTTAAAAGACATCTTCTCTATCAATTGTTTAATGCTTAAGATTCCTTCATCAATGAGTCTCAGGCTCAAAGATAAAGCTGTTTCAAGACCAGAGATGCCTGATGGAGAAAGGTCAAATTCTCTGAGTTTTTCATCCCTATTATGCGGAGCATGGTCAGTTGCAATCACATCTATCGTCCCATCTCTTAAACCCTCTTTAATAGCATCTATATCTTTTTTTGTCCTTAAAGGAGGATTCACTTTTGCATTTGTATCATAGTTTTTTACAGCTTCTTCTGTAAGGGTGAAGTAATGAGGACATGTCTCTGCAGTGACATTTACACCCCTTTTTTTTGCATCTCTTATAAGATCTACTGACCTTTCAGTTGATACATGGCAGATATGTAATCTTCCTTGTGTAAGTTCTGCTAAAAGGATATCTCTAAAGACCATTATCTGTTCTGCCTCAGCAGGAATTCCCTTAAGCCCGAGTGTTATTGAAAGCAATCCTTCACTCATTACTCCATCATCTGAAAGTGTCAAATCCTCACAATGAGAGATTATTGGAAGTCCAAATGCCTTTGAATATTCCAATGCCCTCCTCATTATGAGACTGTTCATTACAGGAAGTCCATCATCAGAGAAGGCGATGCAACCCTGTTCTTTCATTGTTCCCATCTCTACAAGCTCTTCGCCTTTTTGCCCCTTTGTTATTGCACCTATAGGAAGGACTGTGCATAGCCCTTCAAGTGCAGCCTTCCTTATGATAAATTCTGTAACACTTGCATTATCATTGACTGGATATGTGTTTGGCATACAACAGACTGTTGTAAAACCCCCTCTGATTGCAGCCCCTGTTCCTGTCTTAATAGTCTCTTTATGTTCATAACCAGGTTCCCTGAGATGGACATGCATATCAATAAGACCAGGAAAGATATAGAGACCTTTTGCATCAATTTTCCGGAGTTCGGAGTTCAGGGGTCGGGATCTGGGATCCCTATTTTCATCCTTCTGCTTTCTGTTCCTTTCTTGGATCTCTTTGATCTTTCCATCCTTGATCAGGATATCACCAATTCCATCAATACCCTGGGAAGGATCTATGATATATCCATTTTCTATCAAAATTTCCATTTATCTTTTCACTCCCGAAAGTAGGTACATAACAGCCATTCTAACTGCGAGACCATTTGTTACCTGTTCAAGGATTACTGATTTTGGACCATCTGCAATATCTGACGTGATTTCAATCCCTCTGTTCATGGGTCCTGGATGCATAACAATAGCATCATCTTTTGCAAGAGAAATTCTTTCTGCTGTTAGTCCCCAGTTCTTGGAATACTCCTCTGTTGAAGGGAAAAACCCTTTACCCTGTCTTTCTAACTGTATTCTTAACATCATTACAACATCCACTTCCTTTAGACCTTCTTCCATCCTGTTGAATACCTCAACCCCTATATCTACCATCTCTTTTGGTATCAAAGTTGGCGGACCTATAAGTCTTACCTTTGCCCCGAGCTTTGTCAAAGAATAGATATTAGATTTTGCAACCCTGCTGTGAATTATGTCTCCTACAATAGCTACACAAAGTCCCTCTATCTTTCCTTTCTTCTCTCTTATCGTAAATGCATCAAGTAGAGCCTGTGTTGGATGTTCATTCGTTCCGTCACCAGCATTTATCACAGACGCTCTTAGTTTTTTTGCAAGTAGATGCGGAACTCCTGCTGAAGAATGACGGATTATTATGAAATCAGCTCCGAGTGCCTGGACAGTAAGGGCTGTATCTATTAAACTTTCGCCCTTTACAACACTGCTTGTTGGTACAGAAAAGTTAATCACATCAGTGCTCAATCTTTTTGCAGCAAGTTCAAAGGAGGTCCTCGTCCTTGTTGATGGTTCAAAAAAGAGATTAACCGCTGTCTTTCCTCTAAGTGTTGGAACCTTTTTTATATCTCTTCCGAGGACATCCTTAAATCCAGCAGCAGTATCAAGTATAAGGTTTATCTCTTCTACTGATAAATCTTTAATGCCAAGAAGGTCTTTTTTATCAAGCATCGCTTTTACTCTTAAACAATTAGTCTATTGTCTCTATTATTACCCTGTCCTCTAAACCTTCTTCTTCAAGCTGAACCTCTACATTTTCATTTAAGGAAGTAGGGATATTTTTCCCAACATAGTCTGCTTTTATAGGTAACTCTCTATGCCCTCTGTCGATAAGCACAGCGAGTTGAATTGCTGATGGTCTTCCAATATCCATAACAGCATCCATTGCAGCCCTTATAGACCTCCCAGTGAAGAGCACATCATCTACAAGCACGACCTTCATGTCAGTCACTTCAAAAGGTATCTCTGTCCTTCTCACAATTGCTAATTCTTTTCTGATATTAAGGTCATCTCTATAAAAGGCTATATCAAGTGCTCCAACAGGTATCTCCTTCTTTTCAATCTCGTGTATCTTTGAAGCAATCCTTTTTGCAAGGTGTACGCCCCCTCTCTGTATCCCCACAAGGCAGAGTCTCTCAGTTCCCTTGTTCTTTTCTATAATTTCGTGAGCCATTCTTGTTAGGGCCCTGTTGATATCGTTTTTGTTTAAAAGTTCTTTATGCATATTAAAAATTCCATAAAAAAACCTTCCCCTCACTGAGTGGAAGGTTTATTGTTTTTAAGTTTTTTGCAGCTCACGCTGCCTCCTCCGCCTTTCGGACTCGCTGGTCCGTTCTTAAAGGCATTTTTATTAAAACATAAATATAAAGAGACTGTCAAATAATTGTAAGCTTACTGTTACGGAAATATCATTTATGTACT
>JBNAVX010000061.1:0-14715 GCA_049700155.1 Thermodesulfovibrionales bacterium | reverse complement strand
ATCAACCCATTGAAGATAAAGGATATTTAAAGAATTTACTTAAAAACTTTTGACATTACGTTGTTTAATAAGGGGAGGTTTAAATGGCTACTATTAAACGTGCAATAATAAGTGTTTCTAACAAGGAGGGCATCGTTGAGTTTGCAAAGGCACTTGAATCTATGGGAGTAGAGATACTGTCAACAGGAGGGACTGCAAGAACATTACGAGAAGCAGGGATTTCTGTTAAAGAGGTCTCAGAATATACAGGTTTCCCTGAGATGCTTGATGGAAGAGTTAAGACACTGCACCCAAAAATCCACGGAGGTTTACTATCAAGGAGAAATAATCAAAAAGATATGGAAGAGATTAAAGAACATGGAATAGAGCCCATTGATATGGTAGTTGTGAATCTCTATCCTTTTGAGGAGACTATTTCAAAACCTGGCGTCACATTTGAAGAGGCGATTGAAAATATTGATATAGGAGGACCCACTATGCTCCGTTCTGCTTCAAAGAATTTTCAAGATGTTGCTGTTATTGTTGACCCTTCTGACTATAAAAAGATTATAAAGGAGATGAAAAGACTAAAAGGGGACTTGAGTTATAAGACAAGATTCAGACTTGCAAAAAAGGTCTTTAAACGCACATACAGATATGATAAAGCAATTTCAGAGTATTTAAGCAAGGTAACAAAAAAAGGAGGAAATTCTGAATCCTAAATTCAAAATTCTAAACAAATTCTGAAATTTAAATCCAAATTTACTAAACAGGTTCGTCATTAGATATTGTTTAGGATTTAGCGCTTAGTATATAGAGTTTTTGGACTTAATATGAAGGTTCTTGTTATCGGAAGTGGTGGTAAAGAACATGCAATTATTTGGAAGCTTTCTCAAAGCAGGCATATTGATATGATTTACTGCTGTCCAGGGAATGCAGGCATAGCCGAGTTAGCTGAATGCATAGATGTTAGCCCTGACGACAATGACGCACTCGTTGATTTTGCTAAATATGAATGGATTGATTTGACTATTGTAAGTTCTAAAGAACATCTCTTAAAGGGTCTTGTGGATTCCTTTAAAAAAGGTGGTTGCAAGGTCTTTGGTGCAAATATAGCAACATCAAGGCTTGGTTCAAGCAGGATTTTTGCAAAGACTTTTATGAGACTTCACCGTATTCCAACTCCTGATTATAAGGTCTTTACAACTTATCCTTCTGCAGAAGACTACGTGAGGCTGAAAGGAACACCATTACTTATAAAATCTGATATCACTTTAGATGGATATGATACTTATATAACCTCTACTGTTGATGAGGCTATAGATGCCTTGAAAACAATCTTTAAAGACAGGCGTTTCAGTGAAAAAAATTCATATATAATTATTGAAGAAGAAGTCACAGGTGAAATTCTATCCTGTATGGCACTTACCGATGGAAAGGATATCGAAATCTTCTCAGTTTCCAAAAAATATAGAAGAAAAATTGATAAAGACAAAGGTTTGATTACAGAAGGCATGGGCGCATATAATCCTGTGCCTTTTTACAACAGAGAAATAGAGGGCAAGATTATAAAAAAGATATTTCAACCACTTTTGAAAGGTCTTAATTCTGAAGGATTAAAATACAGAGGTGCATTTTCAGCAGAAGTCCTGATTAAAAATAGAAATCCTTATTTAATCGGCATGGATGTCACCTTTCCTGATCCAGATACACAGACTGTCTTTCCAAGACTGGAGACAGATTTTATGGATATTGCACAGGCAATAATAGATGAAAGACTCTCTGATATCAAGAACATAATAAAGTGGAAAAGGGATAGCTCAGTATGTGTAGTTGTTACTTATAAAGACTATCCTGAAGGGTTACAAAAGGATTCAATGATCTCTGGACTTGATAAAGTAAAAGGTATGAAAGATATTTATGTTTTTCATTCAGACACTAAATTTAACAATGGTAATATAGTCACTTCAGGTGGAAGAGTCCTTAGCATATCTGCTACAGGTATTGATATAAAAGATGCAAGGGAGAAGGTTTACAGGGCTATAGAGAAGATACATTTTGAAGGTATGTATTATAGGAAAGATATCGGAACATGAAAAATACTAATTTCGAAATCCTTAATCAAAAAAATGGTTAAGGCTATGGTTACAATGCCTATTTTAAAGAACGTTAAGAGGTTAAGGTTACGAAGCCCGTATCGTCTATTGGTTACGTCTTTCGGGTTTTTAACGTTACCGCTATACTTAACCGAAACGAGTTTGGTCACCGTAACCCTCAGACGAGCATCTATCGATAATTGGTTATTATTGTTATATGGAGAGGATACATGAAACCACAGGTTTTGATAGTCATGGGTAGTGAATCAGACATGCCTGTTATGGAAGAGGCTGGGAAGGTTCTTGATGAACTTGGTATCCCATATTCAATATCTATTGCATCAGCACACAGGGCACCTGACCTTACGATTAAACTTGCAAAAAAGGCAGAAAAAGAAGGCATTGAAGTAATTATAGCAGGTGCCGGGATGGCAGCTCACCTTGCTGGTGTAATCGCATCTCATACAACTCTGCCTGTAATAGGTGTGCCGATAGATTCATCACCTCTTAATGGTCTTGATGCACTTTTATCAACAGTCCAGATGCCCCCAGGGGTTCCTGTTGCAACTATGGCGATAGGTAGGGCAGGTGCAAAAAATGCTGCTATATTTTCTTCTGAGATACTTGCAAGGAAATATCCAGAAGTTGCCAGAAAGCTGAAAGATTACAGAAAGAAGATGTCTGAAAAGATTAAAAAAGGTTCAATGAAGCATAGAAGGTAGAGCGAATGAAGGTTCATCTTGATTGTTTCCCTTGTTTTCTAAAACAGTCAATCATATCCATCAGATTAGGGACAAAAGATGAAATATTACAAGAGAAAATACTTAAAAGTGTCCTTGAAGAGATACAGAATGCAGATATGTCAAGACCTCCTGCCTATACAACTACCTTCATCCATAGAAAGATAAGGAACCTTTTAGGTAAAGACCCTTTCAGGGAGATAAAATCAGAATACAATAAGGTAGCTTTGAGTTTATATCCCTCTTTGAAGAGTATCGTTGAAAACAGTTCAGACCCTTTATGGGCTGGAGTAAGACTCGCAATTGCAGGAAATGTAATAGACTTTGGTATCTTTACATCTGTAGATATTGAAGGTTCTATAAACAGAGCATTAAGCACTCACTTAGCAGTTGATGATTATAGCTCATTTAGAGAGGCTTTATCTGACGTTAACAGTATTCTCTACCTTACTGACAATGCTGGTGAGATCGTATTTGACAGACTCCTTATTGAGGTTCTCATTTCTCTTGGCAAAAGAGTTACTGTGGCTGTAAAAGCCTCCCCTGTAATCAATGATGCTACTATAGTAGATGCACAGGAGGCTGGCATCACAGAGATCTGCGAGGTTATTGACAATGGCTCTGATGCAGTAGGAACAATCCTCTGCTGGACATCTCCATCTTTTCAGAAGATGTTTAGAGAATCAGAACTTGTAATAAGCAAAGGTCAGGGAAACTTCGAGACCCTTACCGGTATAGAAAAGAAAATATTCTTCCTCTTCCAATCCAAATGTGATGTGGTTTCTAAAGAACTTTGCCTTTCAAGTGGCTCGATGCTTCTTAAGAAATCCTGATCTTCTTGGCTGGTTAAACTTTCAAGGAAAGATTATCTTCTTCTCCCTCTACCAAAACCACCTTTTTCTCTACCAGAACCCCTCTCCCGTCTCTCCTGAGGTTTTGCCTCGTTAACAACAATGTTTCTGTCCATGAATGGTTTACCATTCAACATGGAGATTGCCTTCTGTGCATCTTCTTTTGAAGCCATCTCCACAAATCCGAAACCCCTCATTCTGCCAGTAGCTGTGTCTTTAATCAGCTTGACAGAAACAACCTCACCTGCCTGGGAAAACAAGTCTTTCAGGTCATCTTCTGAAGCCTTGAAAGAGATGTTTCCTGCATAAAGCCTCGTACTCATCCAACCTCCTCGAAATAATATAAATTTCCACAAGAACCTCTGGGTTCTCAAGGATAATAGTAGCTTTGCATGAGAAAGGCACTTTTGTCAAATAATAAATGCAAGATGGTGGTTCTGTGTTAGTATTTTATTAATGGAAAGACTTATCCTGTCTGAAAAGAACAGAGAATTTATTTTAAACCGGGCTATAGAGGCTCTTGAGAAAGGAGGGATTGTCGCCTATCCAACAGAGACCTTTTATGGGCTTGGTGTTAAATTTGACATAGAAGACTCTTTAAAAAGACTTTATGAAATAAAAAAGAGGCAGAAATACAAGGCTATACCTCTGATTGTCGGAGATAAGGGATTGCTGCCATTAATTACAGAATTTATAGATACCCGAGCCTTTCTCCTTATGGAAAAATTCTGGCCAGGTCCCCTTACACTGATTCTTCTTGCAAAAAGAGATATTTCTTATTATATCACTGCAGGCACTGGTAAGGTTGCTGTTAGAATACCGGGTGAATCATTTGCACTTGACCTTGCAAAAAAGGCTAATTTCCCAATAACTGCAACGAGTGCTAATCTATCAGGTTTTCCACCTGCAAGAGATGCAGATACTGTAATAAATTACCTTGGGAATTTTATAGATCTAATCATTGATGGTGGACATACACCCGGAGGATTACCTTCAACAATAGTTGATGTTACTGGTGAAAGGATTAAAATTGTGCGTGAGGGTGCGATAAATAAAGAATTAATAAAGGCAAATACTTGAACCCTGATATAGTTTTCTCTTAAAATCTTAGAATCTGTTTATATTATTTACAGAAGCAAGCTGGAGATGAAGATAAATACTGTTTTAACAAAAAGGGTATTTTTCCTATGTTTTGCGATATTAACCATAACTATATCCCTGTCTGCACAGAAAAAGACTGATATCACAATGAAATTCAGCAGTCAAGAGGGACTTTTAAGGATTGTTTTTGAGGCTGCAGAGACTTTCATCACCAATACAAAGGTGAATACTTCACCTTCACAGATAAGATTAGAATTTCCTGGACCATATAATCTCTCACCAAAAGAGGGTCTCCCATTCAGGATAGAGATAAAAGAAAAATCACTTGTGATAAATCTTGAAGAAAAGGGAGAGATAAAGCTACTTAAACTCTCAAATCCAGCAAGGCTCGTATTTGATATTTATAAGGATGAAAAACAATCTGCCGCATTTATTCCAAAGATATTCGTCCTTGATGCAGGACATGGAGGATATGATTTTGGAATAACCTCAGGAGATTTGAAAGAAAAAGATATAACTCTAAATTTAGTAAAAGAGCTTGAGGTAGCCCTTTCCAAAAAAGGGAAAAAGGTTTTTCTAACTCGTAAAGTAGACCAATATCTATCATTGGTTGATAGAATAGAATTCATTAATCAAAAAAATCCTGATATATTTTTGAGCTTCCATTCTTCATCATCAGATGGATTTGTAATCTATACCGCCATCTTCAAGCAAGGGTCATCTGATGAGATGGTTGACTTATACAGTCTCTTTTCAAGACAGAAAAAGTTCTTAGATAAAAGTAAAGTCCTTTCTGATAGATTAGGAGAGGCTTTAAAAAACGAGTTTCAAAAAAATGTTATTTACAGGGAGATACCTCTACCAATACTTAATTCCGTAGGAGCACCTGCTGTCCTCATAGAGTTCCCTTCACCAAAATTCGTCACTTATGACCAGAACATGAGAGAAAGATTTATAAAGTCAATCTTGAATGGAATAATGTCCTATGGGAGTAGATATACTATAAAAGAAACAGGGAAAGATCAAAAGATGGGATATGGCTAAGAAAAAATTATTGATTATATTAATGGGGCTTCTTTTTATTACAGGACTGGCTGGAGGATATATCTATTTCTCAAAGATATCTACAAAGGAAACTACTTCTTCAGAAGAAAGGGTTGAAACCATCCCTAAGTTAGAAGACTTAATTTTCCTTAAAATTTATTATCCAGTAGAAAACCATCTTGAGATAGAGGAAAAAGGAGTGCAATTTAGAACTTCCCAGATGGCGATCGCACATGCTGTCTTAGAAGAATTTTTTAAAGGACCTGCTATCTCAAAGTCCTCTGATATTCCAAAAGATACAAAGATTCTTGGCATTTATAGAGACGCAGATAAAATACTATATGTAGACCTCTCAGAAGAATTCAGGAGAAACTTCCAGGGCGATGCACTCTCAGAGTATCTTATACTTAAAGGGCTTTTTGATAGTCTTACATCAAATATTGATGAACTGGAAGACGTGAAGATTCTAATAGAAGGCAGAGAGATAGAGACACTCGGTGGACACTTTTTCCTTTCTTATCCTCTAAAGAATCTGGTCTCTTATGAAACAAATGAATAAGAAAGACAGACCAATCGGGGTCTTTGATTCAGGAATAGGTGGTCTTACTGTCTTAAAGGAGATAACAAAAGAGATGCCTAATGAGAGCACTATCTATCTTGGAGATACTGCCAGAGTCCCTTATGGTATACGTTCTCCCGAAACCGTTACAAGATATTCTCTTGAAAATACACGCTTTCTTTCTTCAAAAGATATAAAACTCCTTGTAGTGGCTTGTAATACAGCATCCTCTGTCAGCCTTGAAAGTATTAAAAAAAGTATATCTGTCCCTATTGTTGGAGTGATAGAACCAGGTGCAAAGGCTGCTGTCAGAAATACGAAAAATAAGAGGGTCGGTGTAATAGGAACAGAAGCAACAATCAGAAGTAATTCTTATGCTAAATTAATTAAGTCTCTGGATAGAGATATAGAAGTCTTTCAACTTCCATGTCCTTTGTTCGTCCCGATAGTTGAAGAGGGATGGACAGAAGGAGAGATTGCTATAATGATTGCAGAAAAGTATCTTAAAAATATTAAGGATAAATATATAGATACACTCGTTCTTGGCTGCACCCATTACCCTCTCCTTAAAGGCGTCATATCAAAAGTAATGGGTGAAGATGTAATATTAATAGATTCTGCAGTAGAAGTTGCAAAAGAGAGCAGGGAGATACTTGAGGCTTCTGATTTGAGAAATGATAGACAAGAAGATGGATTAATGGAGTTTTATGTTACTGATTCTCCAGAAAGATTTCTAAAAGTCGGAGAACTATTTTTAGGGAAAAGGATAAATAATATTGATATGGTAAATCTTCAATAACCAGAACTACAATCATTACTCAAACCATATCAATTTTTGGTTATTGAAAATTGATAATTGGTTATTTAAATCTGGAGGTTAGATGAGACCGGATGGAAGAAAAAATAATGAGATGAGAGAGGTAAAGATACACAGGAATTTCATTAAGACTGCTGAGGGCTCTGTCATGATAGAAATGGGGAATACAAAAGTAATATGTACAGCAACTATTGAAGATAAAGTTCCACCTTTTATGAAAGACCAGAAAAGGGGATGGATTACTGCTGAATATTCAATGCTTCCAAGGGCTACACCGACAAGGACTATAAGAGAATCTACTACTGGTAAGATCAGCGGAAGGACACATGAGATACAGAGACTTATAGGAAGGTCACTTAGATCTGTTGTTGACCTCGGAGCTATAGGAGAAAGAACGATTTGGATAGATTGTGACGTTATACAGGCTGATGGTGGGACAAGAACCACAGCTATAACTGGCTCTTTTATATCTCTTGCAGATGCCCTAAGATATGCACTCAGAAACGGTCTTATAGAAAAATTTCCGCTCAGAGACTATCTTGCTGCGATAAGTGTAGGTATAGTGAATGGTGAGCCAAGACTTGATCTCTGTTATTCAGAAGATTCTATAGCCTCTGTAGATATGAATGTCGTAATGACAGGTAGCGGAAGATTTGTAGAAATTCAAGGGACCGCTGAAGGGGTACCTTTTTCAAAAGATACACTGAATTCTCTCATCAGCCTTGCTGAAGAAGGTATTAATAATCTTATAAAAATATTGAAAGGGATTATAGAGAGCTGAGTAGAATTTTTGAAAACATTTAGTATGTTAAAATAGTAATGGAGGATTGAAAATTTGAATACATACAGAAGCCTGCTTGTCTGGCTCCTTATAGGTGCAATAATCATTATTCTCTTCAATCTTGTAAATGCTCCGAAGAAGACAGGAGAAGAGATAATATTCTCTGATTTTATGTCCAGGCTGGAGAATGGTGAAGTTGAAGATGTCACAATAAAGGACAACAACATAACAGGGCAATTCAAAGACGGGAAAAAGTTCAGGACATTTGCGCCTGAATATCCTGATCTGGTAAAGGTTTTAAGGTCTCAGAATGTCAAGATAACAGTGAAACCAACTGAACAGAATCCATGGTACTGGAATTTATTCTTCTCCTGGGGACCAATCATATTACTTGTAGTCATATGGATATTCTTTATGCGTCAGATGCAGACAGGTGGTAACAGGGCTTTATCCTTTGGAAAGGCAAAGGCAAGATTAGCCTCTGAAAAGTCAGTAAAGGTGACTTTTTCAGATGTTGCAGGAATTGAAGAGGCAAAGGCTGAGGTTCAGGAAATTATTGATTTCCTTAAGGCACCACAGAAATTCCAGAAACTCGGGGGGAAGATACCAAAAGGTGTTCTTCTGGTTGGGGCACCAGGGACGGGCAAGACACTTCTTGCAAAGGCAATAGCTGGAGAGGCTGGGGTTCCTTTTTTTTCAATATCAGGGTCTGATTTTGTTGAACTCTTTGTCGGAGTTGGAGCTTCAAGGGTAAGAGACCTCTTTGATCAGGCAAAGAAGAATGCACCATGTATTATTTTTATAGATGAACTGGATGCTGTAGGTCGCCATAGAGGAGCTGGTCTTGGTGGAGGACACGACGAGAGGGAGCAGACATTGAATCAACTCCTTGTTGAAATGGATGGTTTTGAAACTAACCAGGGAATCATAATTATTGCTGCAACGAATAGACCGGATGTCCTTGACCCAGCTCTTTTAAGACCTGGCAGGTTTGACAGGCAGGTGGTAGTTCCACAACCAGATGTAAAAGGAAGGCTTGAGATACTGAAGGTTCATACCAGGAACATTCCACTTGATGAGAAGGTAAACCTTGAAAAGATTGCACGTGGCACTCCGGGATTCTCTGGTGCTGACCTTGCAAATCTTGTTAATGAGGCAGCCTTGATTGCAGCGAGGAAATCAAAAACAAAGGTTGAGATGTCTGACTTTGAGTTCGCAAAGGACAAAGTCCTCATGGGGGTTGAAAGGAAGAGCATGATTATAAGTGAGACAGAAAAGAAGAATACCGCTTACCATGAAGCGGGCCATGCACTTGTAGCAAAATTAACACCAGGGACTGACCCGATACATAAAGTCAGTATCATACCAAGAGGTATGGCACTTGGAGTTACACAACAGTTGCCAATAGATGACAGATATACCTATTCTAAAGACTACCTTATGAAGGCACTCTATGTTCTTCTTGGAGGACGGGCTGCAGAAGAGATAGCCCTTAATCATATGACAACTGGAGCTGGTAACGACCTTGAAAGGGCGACAGAACTTGCGCGAAAGATGGTTACTGAATGGGGGATGTCTGAAAAACTCGGTCCTCTCACATTCGGGAAAAAGGATGAACATATCTTCCTTGGGAAAGAGATAGCAAGGCACAAGGATTATAGTGAGAAGACAGCCGTTGAAATAGATGAAGAAGTTAAGAGGATTGTTATTGAGGCATATAATACATCCAAGCGACTTCTTGCAGAAAATCTTGACCTCCTTGAGGCACTTGCCAAGAGTCTTCTTGAAAAAGAGACTCTTGAAGGCAGTGAGATAGACGAAATTATCCAGGAAGCTACTTCAAAAAGGACTGTCCACGTCTGATACGTTTCTAATATCACTATTCTTATAATTAACCCCAATTTATCATTGGTTCAGAACTATAGTAAGGTTATAAAAGTCTGGAGACCCTCAATATTTTTAATCTTTTCTGATAGATTTTCGGCATCCTGTATATTTGTGAATCTACCCAAACGCACTCTAAAGAGGTTATCACCCCTTTTTTTAAATTGAGTTATCTCAACTCTATATCCCTTTCCCTGAAGTCTTGTGGCAAGAGCTTGTGCATTAGATGAATATTTAAAGGCACCTACCTGAATAGTGAATATGATAGGTTTATCAACCTTTTCTCTCTCTTTTGACCCCGCCGACTTTTCTTCAGTAACCTTTTCTGTACATCTTATAATCTCATTCTGTTGTCCTATATTCAGACTCACTTTTTTAAGAATAAATTCACTCTGTATTTCATCTGGAAAGTCTCTTACAATACTTGTCCTTTCAGGCTTTATAGGCAAAACCTTATCCATTATATTTCCATAAGAATCGGATTCTTTTGGGTTGAGGGTTCTATTTTCTGATTCAGTGCATAGAAATTTATAAAATTTATCCCATGCAGAATCAGGTGGGAATTTTATCCAATTAAGTCTGGGATATGACTTCACAAAGGACAATGAAGCTCCCTGTCCCCAATATTCTAAGAGTGAAATAGTTCGTCTTTTGCAATCTATTGAGCATTTTACCTCGCTTACTTCTCCATTTTTATCCACATACATATACCAGAATGTCGCAATACCGCCATCATGTTTTAAACTATCATATTGAAGATAGAGATCTCCTTGTTTTGAAGTTCCAACATATTTCCAATTAGAAGAGATAGCTTGATTTGGTAGGATAAAGAATAGACTCGCTGTGATAAAGATAATAAATAAAATTATTTTCTTCACAACTCTCAATTTTTAGTCTAATGATAATACATATTAGATTAAATTAAATCAAGAGTGTATATTATTTAATTTAATTTTCTGAAGTAAGAAGCGAAGGAAATTATTAATATGTTACTCTTAAATAATAAGTTACGCTTCATAACTTTTTTCATCATAATATTATCTCTTCAGGGATGTGCTACATTTAGTTCTTTTTATTGGAATCTCGTTTCTCCATTAGAAGAAAGTATTGAACGAAATGAGTTTTCAGTTACAAAAGGAGGAGATGTAATTGGTAGGTTGGCACTTATCAGCCCGATATTCCGCGAAGCGTGACCGTTATCCGTGTCCATTAATTCAGAGAACCTCTGAAGCAGTGAGTTAGTCTCAAGTGAGTTAGTGAGTTAGAAACAATTAAATCGTTTCCTTCTAATTCACTAAATCACTAATCCCTATCTACTACAGCCAAAGGCTGCTGTCGCAATCCCTTTTTAATCAGGTCTTCTTATCTTCCAGAAAACATAGAAAAATGTCATATATATAAAGCAGTGGGAAATATAATAACTGGAATAATACATTCAGTGTAAGCCCGTCTTCGACAGTTATAGGCATATTTTAGCAAAAATGTTTAGCTAAGTGGTTGAGTTTTCTGCATCCGTATTTTTAATCATTCAAAATGCATAGGCACACGATTTAATATTTTTCTATTGACAATTAAGATATATATGTTTATTATATAGGCATGTATGTAAGGACAATATCCCGCAAAAACAAAGACGGCTCTAAGGTTACCTATGTCCAGCTTGCCCATAATGTATGGGACAAAGAAAAAGGTCATGCCAGGGCTGAAGTAATATACAGTTTTGGCAGGGCAGATGAACTTGACCTTGATACCATTCGTCGTCTGGTCAAAAGTCTCTGCCGATTCCTTTCTCCTGAAGATGCCCTTCGAGTTCAAGCCAATTTGGAAAGAGGCTCTGAAGGGCTACAGTTTATTAAGAGCCTTCCCATGGGTAGTGCATACATCCTTCGTAGAATCTGGGAGATGCTTGGACTTCATACCATTATAGTTCAATCCCTTAAGAACCGTGAGTTTCGATCTCCTGTAGAATGGGCCATATTTGCAATGGTAGCCAACAGGGCACTTTCTCCAGATTCCAAACGGGCGGTAGAGGAATGGGTAAGGGAGGATGTGGCGCTTGGTAATCCTGAACCAATATCTTTGCAACATCTGTATCGTGCTATGGATTTTCTTCTGGAAAATGAAGAAGGTATCCAGAGGGAGGTCTTTTTTGCCACTTCAGATCTTCTGAACCTCGAGGTAGAGCTTCTTTTCTTTGACACTACCAGCACATACATGGAGATGGATGAAGAAGATAGAGAGGGACTCAGCAGATATGGTCATTCCAGAGACAGGAGGTCTGACCTGCCACAGATTGTGATTGGACTGGCGGTAACGAAGGAGGGCATTCCTGTTAGATGCTGGGTACTTCCAGGGAATACTCAGGATATGAACACTGTTGAGATGGTTAAGAAAGATCTTCAGGGATGGAAGCTTTCCCGGTGCATATGGGTTATGGATAGGGGGATGAAAAGCGAGGAAAACAGGCTCGTCCTTCAGAGGGCTGGTGGCCATTATATTGTTGGCGAAAGGCTTAGGGATGCCAGAGGGAATTATACAGAAGCCCTCTCTTTCCGGGGAAGATATCATGAAGTCAGGGAGAATCTGAAAGTAAAAGAGGTAATCATTGGCAAAGGGGAGCGTCGCCAGCGTTTTGTCGTTGTCTATAACCCTGAGCAAGCCAGAAAAGACAAGGCTACCCGTGAAAGTACATTGAAGAGGATTGAAGAATCTCTCAAGGCATTGGGACAACAGAAAGGGAAGATCCACAAGAAAGCGGTTTGTGCCCTCCTTTCTCATCGCAGTATGGGGTGCTATCTCAAACAGCTTAAAAGTGGAGCTATAAAGATAGATCGTGTAAAGGTTAAGACAGAAGAAGCTTTGGATGGTAAGTATCTTCTTTCTACAAGTGATGATAGTCTTACCGCAGAAGATGTTGCATTGGGATACAAACAGCTTATGGAAGTAGAGAGGGCTTTTAGAACATTGAAGACCACTCTGGAACTTAGACCAATTTATCATCGTAAGGATGCTCGGATTAAAGCTCATGTCCTTCTATGCTTTCTTGCACTTGTGCTTGCACGTATTGCAGAACGTCACACAGGTCTTACATGGGATAAAATTAGATCTGTTATGGAGCGTCTACATCTTGGGGAATTTCAATCAAAAGATGGACGTATTCTACAGCATACCGAGCTGACCCCTGAACAGACTAATATATTGAAAAAACTGAATTTTTCTCCTCCGCCCAAGCTATACAGAATCGATTTGAAGGGTTAATTTCATAGTAACACGCCAAAGTTTTGCCCTTATGCTAACAACTTGATTTTACATAGAAATTTCTTTTCTGTTAATCTATGACTGTCGAACATGAGGTAAGCACGACGAGAAAATATCCATAAATTATGGTATTTTAACTGTAATGAAAGAAGGTGATAAAAATGAATGATATAATTCCAAATTGGCTTATAGGAAGAATGTATTCCCTAAGCCAGCGTGAAAAAAACAAAATGGGATCTTTTTCTGGAAAGAATGAAAAGGAGGATTAAAAATGTTTTGGCAGAAAAACATTAGTTTGCTGACAATATTATTGGTTGTATTATCGTGTCCTATAGCGTATGCAGATAATGTAGACAGTCTTCCATTGGGACAGGTCATAAAACTTAAACCATCAGCAGACAACGAATTACCTGGTGCTATAGTTAAAGTTAAAAAAACAACAGACGGTTATCAGATGCGTGTTATTACTCCTGAAATGAATATTGATACGGAAGGAACAAGCAATGAACCTGTAGGTTATAGTATAACAGTAGATCTTGTTGGAAAAACGTTTACACTCAAAGAAGAATCTGTTCCAAGAGAAATAATGAATCAGGTATTAACAGAAGGTGAAATACCATCTGCTATTGAAGGGGTTGATAATTGGGACGAACCAGAATCTACTTTTATTCCATCTACCACCACTATACAATCTCCTTATGCTAATCAATACTGGTATCCGGTTACAACAATGACTTTAACGGAGGATCCATTAAACGCTGATTTATGTAAAACTTGGACTAAAATTTGGGTTGAAAGAGATTGTGATGTTGTTACTGGAAGTTGTTCATGTGAACTACAATATCCCCAGTGGGAATATTTTATAAGTTGGGCTGCAAATCCGACTGTATTCGGTACTCACTGGTTTGTCAGAAAATCTGAACACTACACACCCACATATGAATTGTTGCCGACACCTTCAGGGTATTCAGATTGTTACTGGCACTTTTGGGGAAAAGGCGTATATTACAATTATGATTTCAAGGATAAAACCAAAGCGACTGTGGTAAAACATTTTCCGCATACTTATACCCGCGTAGGAGATTTCTGTTATGGTATGAGATACCGGGGAAGATTAGATCTGATATATCAGGGAGAAGCCGTTGGTCTTCTTCATACCCATTTTTATCTTCAGGGAGTGAAAAAATACTAATTATGGAAATTATTGGGAGAATTCCAGCTATAGTTTGGTGGGGAATGTTTGCATTGAGTTTTGTTCTGACCGTTCTAGCTGTAATCAACAAATCTGTTGGACTTCTGATTATTGCTATAATTCTGAGTGGCTGTACAGGTTATGCTGCAATGTGGTCATATGGATCATTGTTTTTTATTCTCACATTCATGCAGACGACTCTGTTTATTGGTCTCTTGTTGAAGGCTAGTAAACTTTTATGGGTTTTGTTGTTTCTGTTAGCTGCGATTAGCTGGATTTCGATATTTATGTTTTAATTTATTAGAATAGAACGTGGCTTTCATTTGGGAGCCACGTTCAGATGTAGAGATGTGTGATATGTCGCAATCCCTTTTTAATCAGGTCGGCTGAAGCAGTGAGTTAGTCTCAAGTGA
>JBNAVX010000060.1:0-15116 GCA_049700155.1 Thermodesulfovibrionales bacterium | reverse complement strand
ATAAAAATCCTTTTGGGAGTTTGAGGGGCATAGCCCCTCAAAGAAAGTGAAGCCCTGACTAAAGTCGGGGAGCTTCACTCATAAATTTATGAATTAAGTGGGATCATATCTGTCAAAATAAGTTTTTAGAAAAACTTCATACTCTTTTTTACACACCCCTGCACCCCTCTTTTTAGAGGGGAAAAGATAATGTAAATAATTTTGTGTGGATAAGTATAATGTAAATTCCTTTTATTAAATGCCTTTTATTGAAAGAATGAATTCCATATATCCCCTCTATTAAGAGGGGATTAAGGGGTGTGTTAGGCTTGTTTTATGAATTTAGAATATCTTGGACAGCAATTAAGTCGGCTAAAATTTGCGGTTGTGATTCTGAAACAAGTTCGGCAAATTCAGGATAATGACAGAATAATCTGAGACTGATTGTTTATAATTTTAATTTTGCTGGTGAGTATTTACCTTCCAAAAGCTCCCTTATAAGATCATCAATACAGTAAATATTTTTTTCAAATACTGTAACTACACTGCCAATTTCATTAAGGGTATGAGCATCACTGCCACCTATCTCTTTGAAGTATTTTCCATTTTTGCTTATCCATTCTTTACAATGTTTATTCTCTGAAGGAAGGTTTCTACCGTTGATTGTCTCTATTATGCTGAACGATGACAAAATACTGATATCTGCTGGTCTGCTTCTACGGAAAGGATGAGCAGGGATGACTACTCCACCTTCTTTTTTAATAAATAATAAAAGATCTTCTAATGACATTCCGAGGGGTATATGATCAATAGGACCAAATATTAAAAAGTCACCTTTTGAAGTAGTGTATTCAATACCTACAATTATGCATATGTCTGAAATTTTAAGATTTTTTAACATCGCTATCGAATCTGTTGTATCATGATCAGTGATACAAATTCCGTCAATTCTTTTTTCTTTTGCCTTTTTAATTAATTGAGGGATATTTATTACACTACATGGAGAAAACTGCGTATGTATATGCATATCAACCAGCATGTTTTTATAATATGTTGATGGTTCTCTTAGAGTCAAATAGGTATTTTTAATAATTTCTATTTTACTTAAAGATTTTTTATATGCTTTAACTTAGTAATTCACTGAGGTTTGCTATTTGTTGCAGTGTTTCTAATTAGGGTATTTGACTTTCTTAGAATATTAAAATTATCATGCTAAATATATATGCGCTGTATAATGGTGATTTTAGATGGCATTGGAGACAGAGGGCATGAATGCTTTGATGGCAAGACACCTCTTTATGCTGCCTATACCCCAAACCTTGATTATCTTGCAACGATCGGTATGAATGGTCTTTATCATAGCTATATACAGGGGATACCTATGTCGAGTGAAACAGCACACTTTTTGATATTTGGATATGATTTACAAGATTTTCCTGGAAGGGGTTATATAGAGGCTATTGGAGAGGGTATAAAAGTTGACGACAAAGATGTTGCAATTTTATGCCATCTCTGTTCAGTTGATGAGAAAGATAATAACCTTATCTTGAGATATGGATATCCCAAAATTGATGAAGAACAAGCAATCGAACTCAAGAAGGTTATAAATACATTTGAAGGAAATGGTATTGAATTAAATCTTATACATTCAAAAGGGATTAACGGGTTCATTATTTTAAAAGGAAATGTATCAGATCAAATAACAGATTCTGATCCAATTTATGAGGGGATGCCAGTAATTGAGATTATGCCATTATTAAGCAAAAGAGCTGACAATAAAGCTAAAAAGACTTCTGATTTATTAAATAAGTATCTCAAGTGGTGTTATCAAACCCTGTCAAACCATTTTATAAATAAAGAGAGGTTAAGAAAAAATCTTTTACCTATAAATGCACTCGTAACACAAAGGGCGGGTAAAAAGAAGAAGCTTCAGAATTTTTTTGAGAAATGGGGATTACGAGCCCTCTCTATATCTTCTGGTG
Source organism: Thermodesulfovibrionales bacterium (assembly GCA_049700155.1). Lineage (GTDB taxonomy): Bacteria > Nitrospirota > Thermodesulfovibrionia > Thermodesulfovibrionales > SM23-35 > JACAEY01. The sequence goes on along the minus strand of JBNAVX010000060.1, from coordinate 13,155 downwards.
CAATCTATCAAGGATTATGTATGGAGTTAGGAATGGATACAATAAAAGTTAAAGATACAAGTAATATAGAAGAAGATTTGAAGAATCGTTTACAACTTGCGAGTGAAGCATATAATTATGGCTTTATTCATGTCCATACAAAGATGCCAGATGAAGCAGGTCATACTAAAAATCCATGGTATAAAAAGGATGTAATAGAGGCTATTGACCGGGCAATGTCATTTGCTATTAATGCAATAATATCTGATAGCGAGGTTTTGCTTGTTATTACTGCAGATCATTCAACAGCAAGTAAAGGGGTTATGATACATACAGGAGAAACTATTCCTCTTACTATGGTTGGGAAACATGTGCGAAGAGATGAAGTCAGATATTTTAATGAGATAGCATGCGCTAATGGAGGGCTGGGTCTGGTTAAAGGTAAGGAATTGATGTATCTCATCCTGAATTTTCTTGATAAGGCAAAGATGCAGGGACTTATGGATACCCCAGTTGACCAGCCATATTATCATGGTAGGTATAGACCTTTAAAAATTTCTTAGTTTTTTATTTATGAAAATTAATTTTCAGAATATTCTATGAAAAATTTAGACAAGAGATACCTGGAGATACTTTTAAACAAGCCAGAGCTAATCGTTGATTTTCCTGAATGGATGCTTCCATCTACTACAATTGAAGAAATCATGGGAATTGAAAATTTTGCTATTGCAGAGATTGCAGGAAGGGATAGTATTGCTGCAGTTATCAGTGCATATGAGATGCGAACTCTGGAAGGGATATTACCCACAATAGCTTATACAGGTACAGAATATGGCAACTGGGATCTTCCTTTTGAAGGGATATATATCTTAAAAGAGAAAATAGGACATAAGGTTAAAATATATAGTCCGATAATCCTTGGATCCCCGAGATTCTGGTGGACCCTGTGCGGAAGATATTCGGTCCATTTCTTTAAAAAATTTGGATTTTATTCTCAATGTATCGGATGCCACCTTTATTTTCATGTTATAAGAGTCCCTCTTTCAAAAAAATTGAAATGTAAACTTATCATAGGTGGCGAAAGAGAGTCTCATAATGGAAGAATCAAGATTAATCAGATAAAGACTGCGATAGATGCATATACAGATTTTCTAAAGAGATTTGAGATAGAACTTTTTCTACCACTGAGGAATATTAAGTCAGGTGAAAGAGTCGAATCAATTATTGGTCAAAGATGGAATGAAGGAGAGCAACAATTAAATTGTGTCTTGAATAAAAACTATCAAGAGATGAATGGAAGTGTTTCTATTGATACAATGGCAATCCAGCGATTTTTTGATGAATTTGCTTTCGAGGCAGCTGAAAAGTTTATCCGTTCATATATTTAACATATTTTATTATTTAAAAAGCCTCTAACTATGCCGACTATTTTTCTATGTATCTCTTCTATGCCCTGACTGGCATCTATTAATTTTATTCTTTCAGGTTCTTTTGCAGCAATCTTGAGATAACCTTCCCTCACCCTTTTGTGGAACTTTATATCTTCAAGCTCCAATCTATCTGTCTTATTAATACCCCTGTTTCTCTTTAAACCAATTTTTACATCAAGATCAAGGAGAATAGTTAGGTCAGGTCTTACACCTTCTGTTACTATCTCCTCAATAGATTCAATTAATTTTAAATCTATTCCCCTGCCATAACCCTGATAAGCCTTTGTAGAGTCAATAAACCTATCTGAAATAACAATAAAACCCTTTTTTAATGACGGAAGTATAACCTCTTTCATATGCTGTGCACGTGAGGCATTGTAAAGCAGAAGCTCTGAAATTGGAGTCATCTTACTGTTCTCTATAGAAAGTAGCAAATCCCTTATTTTTAGTCCTATCTTTGTCCCACCTGGTTCTCCTGTAAGTACGACTTTATATCCCATCTTTTTTAAATATTCATAGAGAAGTTCAGATTGCTTTGTCTTACCTGTCCCCTCGATTCCTTCAAAGGTTATGAACTTACCATTCTTAAATGCAGTGATGCGTGGTTTTTGAACTGTGATACTATTCTTCATTATGAAAATGATTCCTTTAGACTTTTGAGGAGCTGGAATATCTTTAATGTCTCCTCAATACTTCTTGAACCTGTTCCACATGAAGGTGTAAGGAGTATTTTTGATAGAAGCAGGTCTTCAGGGATAGACTTTGAAAGTTTTTTAATGCCTTCTTGAAGACGTTCTATTAATGAATCTATATTCTCATTTCTTATGTTATCTGTTGTAGGCACGATTCCCCAGGCAAGGTAACCACCATTCTTAAGAAAGTGGGTAAACTCAGATGAATAAATGGAAACTGTATCAATATATCCATATGCATCAAAACTGATGATATTTGCTCTACTTTTTATAACCAGTTGCCAGTCAGCATTCCCACAGCAGTGAATACCAGGGATACCTCCTGAGTGCATTATTGTATCTGATATTTCACTCAAAAGTCTGAGTGTTTCTTCAGAATTCACACCAATATAACTTGTGCTTCCAAGGGCTGAAAGGATAGGTTCATCAATAAATATAATTATATTTTCAGCGTAAGACTTTAAGACCTCTATCTGCCATCGCACTTTTCCTTTAAGTAACATGAGGGATATCTCACGTAGTTCTTCATCAAAATAGACTGGTCGCCCATCTGAGTTTTTTAATCCAAGTGAGAAGGTTAAAGGGCCTGTAATCTGTCCTTTTAGAAAAGAAATTCTTTTGTTCCTTAGTAGTCCTATAAGAGTATAGATGCCTCTTGCATAACCTTCAGAGATGGGGGAGACCCATTCTTCTGAATAGGTATTATAAAATTCCATGATATCGTCACTTCCGTCTTTTTCAATCCAGATCCTTTCCTTCTGGTCATCAATCTTTATTGAGGGCATGTCTTCTGAAAACTGGACTATCATTGATTCACGGTAGGAGAGGTTAGGTAACTGTGGCCAGAAGGGTATATCAAATATATCAAGTATGAGCCTGCATGCCTCTTTTGCATCTTTATGTGGAAGGCTTCCAATGCCAGTTGTTAAAAAAGGTTTGAACATCTAACACATATTATTCATAAAATTCTTGTAGTATTTGAGCGGATTTAAATTCTTTCGAAGAAAGAATTTACCTCGGAGGATCGATCTTAATCGAGCCGAGAATGAGCGAGAATACTGCATCTGCCAGTTACTCATAAATTTATGAATTAAGTGGGCTAAAAGGATATCTTATTTCCTCCTCTGGAACTTTGTCTTTTTCCTTAGCTTTCTATGCTTGTGTTTGCTCATTTTTTTCTTCCGCCATTTAACAACACTGCCCACGAAATCACCTCCTCTTCAATTATTTAATTTTAATGTAAGAATATTCTAATTTAGTTTTTTAATCAGTGCGTATGATAATTTTTATATTCCCGTGCCTGATTCATAAATGCCTCAAGCTGTATTTCAATCGTTGGTGACTCTGTCCCATCATATGGAATACTGATACAGGGGATACCGTAGTCCTTGCTGATTCCTCTTAACAATCCAGAGACAATAGTACCAGGCATGCATCCGAATGGCATAGCATTTACGATTCCAGAAGCCCCTCTCTCTAAAAGGTCGACACTCTTACCAATACTCAATATTGCTTCGCCCTCAAAGGAGTCATGCAGATAGGGTGATGCCTTTTTAAGTATCTCTTTGGTATCTGGTTCATTCAATGTTTTTAAAAATCCCTTGAAATACTTTGCAAATCTATGTTCAACCCTTTTCTGATAAAACCTTTTAATAAGAAAGTTTATAATAGCCGACCTTTCTCTTTTTATCCAAGCCTTTCTGAGACCCATGAGATTTACATAATAAATCCATTCTTCTACAGGTGCAAGCCATGCCTCTCCCCCTAACGCTTCAATCTTTCTGACGAGATTTTCATTAGAAAACTTGTGTGACCTGACAAATATCTCACCTATGATGCCGATAAGAGGTTTTCTTTCCTTATAGACACGGATATTTTCAAAATCCTTTCTCATCTCTCTTAGAATCTCATCCAATTCATCATTATTTTTCTGCCTTAAAGAGTAATAGAGTCTTCTACGGTATTCTTCGTATAATTCATCTGCAGAGCCTTTATGTTTTTCATATGGTCTGGTCTCATGGAGACATTTATTCAAGAGTTCGTAAGTGATGATACCTGTCCATGCCCTTTTTGTAAAATCTCTTCCAACAATCCCGAGGTCTCTGTAAAAGGACGTATCCTGAGTTGGAGCAAATATAGGGACATCGTCATAGCCAAGCTTGTCGAGAACAAGCCTGTGAAAGATGTTATACTGTCCGAATCTGCATGGCCCAGTAGCTGAAGGCATAAAAAAGGCACTTTTTGATGGTACAAAGTCAGGTTCCATTATCTTCTTTAACATATCCCCTGTTGTAACAGTGCATGGATAGCATTCTCTTCCTGAGACATATTTTTTACCTAAATCTGCAGATTTCTTATCAGACTCTGGGAGGACCTCTGATTCAACACCACAACTTTCAAAAGCTGCAGCAAGAGCAAATGCATGGTCTGCCATACGTGGTATATAAAGAACCCGTTTTGAGCGAAAAGTAGAAGATAAGGGGTGTCTGTATATCTTTTTTTTCTCAGCCCTTAAATACTCACTGATAACTTTACCCTGTATGCTGTCTATAAAAGCCTCACATCTTGTTATTGCTCCTGCAGCAGCGCTATGTTCATCTATCTCTATGAAGAGATATGGCTTTCCGGACATCTCCTTATCAAAAAATTTTAAGATAAAAGAATCAGGTCCGCACGAAAAGTTTCCAATATATACTGCATAAAGTAAGGGATGATTTCTTATAATCCTTGCAGCCTTAAGAATCCTCTGTCCAGACCTCCAGTACATATTCGGCCAATCATCGTGTATATCTACCTCTTCAATGGGTAAAAAATCCATCGGGACTGAAAGGATACCAAGCTCGGCAAGTTTTCTGGGAATCTCAAGGTTAACACCTCGATCAAAGGCATTATATGACCTGCCCACTATCACAATTGTCTTATCCTTTATTGAAGACAGGACCTCTCTCCCTTTATCTTTTATCTCCTTTATAAATTCATTCTGTTTACTATCAGCTATATTCAATGCTCTTGATATATCTTTTGAATGTATGCCATAAGGCTTGAATATGCGTTTTAATTCTTTTTTGAGAAAATCTGTTCCCCTCCTCAAATCAATAATTGGGGTTAGTAATTTAATACCCTCAAAAGCAAGCCTTGATACATATGGGATTGTCTGTGTATATGGACATGCATATCCCCTATCCATAGGGTTATCTGGTCTATTAAGATTGATGAAACTCGGAAGTAAAATGGCATCTACATCTTTCTCAATGAGATGTCTGATATGTCCATGGGCTACCTTTACAGGAAAACATGTTTCTGCAAGCACTGCCTCAACTCCTGAATTCACTATCTGCCTGTTAGTTAGAGGGGAGACTTCAACATTAAATCCAAGCTCCCACAGGAGAGTAGCCCAGAATGGAAGGAAGTCATGGAAGAAGAAGATATATGGAATACCTATCTTAGGAGATCCACTATGTGTAATAGGGGATATATAGGTTGTTTTGTCATTTGTTTTTATTGATGACTGTTGGTTGCTGACTGTAGACTTCCTTTGAAGATGCTCTTTCCATAATATTTCTTCTCTGAATGAAAAGAGGTCTTCAATAGGTGGTTGAGAGGCAATATCTCTTTTATTTCTCTTTACATCATATTTTTCGCATCTCCCTCCATAGAAAAGAAACCCTTCTTCTCCCATAATCTTTATCCTGTTTATCTCACAGGCATTGGGGCAACCTTTGCATTCAAAAGAGGATATCTCATATGGTCTTTTAGAAAGCTCAAAACCTTTAAAGGACGTTAGACGTAAGGCATGAGAAGTGAGAAGGTTTTTATTCGATAACTCAAGGTTTTTCATATGCCTCATTGCGATAAGTGCCATGCCTATTGCGCCAGCAACTTCATGGTGAGGTGGGACAGTTATCTTTTTGCCAAGATATCTTTCGAATGCTGCAACAACAGCCTTATTAAATGCAACTCCTCCGAGGAATAATATATTATCTCCTATCCGTTTTCCAAGAACGACCCGGTTTATATAGTTCTGGACGATAGAGTATGCCAATCCTGCAAGCAGGTCATTTCTGTCAATGCCTTTTTGGAGATTAGCCATCAGTGAGTTCTCCATAAAGACAGTGCATCTTTCTCCGAGCCTGCATGGATTTTTTGAAGAAAAAGCACATTTAGAAAACTCTTCTTTTATTGAAATATTAAGTTTTTCTGCCTGCTCTTCAAGGAATGAACCTGTTCCTGCTGCACATGCCTTGTTCATCTCAAAGTCAACTACAACACCATCTTTAATAGATATATATTTTGAGTCCTGACCTCCTATTTCAAAGACAGTATCAACAGTTTTATCAATGAATACCGCTGCTGTTGCATGAGCTGTGATCTCATTTTTTACAATATCAGCACCAACATAATCAGCTATCATATATCTTCCAGAACCAGTAGTTCCTACACCCATTATCTCAATACTATCACCAAGCTCCTCACTTATCTCAGAAAATCCCTGTTTTACCGCCTCTATAGGTCTACCTGCAGTCATAAGGTATCTTTTTGCAAGTAACCTTCCTTTCTCATCAATAACAGCGAGATTTGTGCTTATTGAACCAATATCAATGCCAAGATAAGCCTTCGTTTTTGAGACGTAAGATGTGAAGCAAGAGATATCGTTGGTTATTCTGTAGTCTGAAGTCTGATGTCTGAAGTCTGAAGTCTGTTGTCTGATGTCTGTAGTCAGATGTCTGATGTCTTTGACCTGAGGATGTTCAAGGAGGGGTGGATGTCCTATCTCTACAGGTTTTTCTTTTCTTAAAAAATCCTCGAGCTTTTTTAGGTCAGCATTATGAAAGATACCATCGTGTTTGTCCTTCAATACCGCACCGATAGCCCCCATAAATGGGAAATCTTCAGGTACAAAGAGCTCATCGAGGTTGAAGACCTCCTTAAATGCCCGTACCATACCCTTATTTGCTGCGACTCCTCCTTGAAACGATACAGGAGGAATAAGTTTCCTCCCCTTTGAAATTGCCCCCTTGAAGTTCCTTGCAACTGCGAAACAAAGCCCTGCTACAATGTCTTCAACAGGCGTTCCTATCTGTTGAAGGTGAATCATATCTGATTTTGCAAAGACACTGCATCTTCCTGCAATCCTCGAGGGTTTCTTCGATTTCAAAGCAAGTTCGCAGAACTCTTCAATGCTTATCCTTAGTCTTTCAGCCTGTTGGTCAAGAAATGAGCCTGTCCCAGCAGCGCATACAGAGTTCATTGAAAAATCTCTGAGAGAACTACCTTCTCTGTCAAGAATTATAAGTTTGGAATCCTCTCCTCCCATTTCAATGATTGTATTTATGTGAGGAAAAAGTCTCTGGTTAGAATATGATAGTGCAACGATTTCATTTACTGGTTCTATATCAAGTACAGAAGCAATAAGTCTTCCTGCTGAACCAGTAATCGAGAGTGAAGAGCTTAAAGTATCATGGATAATGTTCTGCAGAAGCTTAAGGGTAACAGATATAGGATGTCCTTTATGCCTTTCATAGTGACTGAAAAGCTTATTTTCTTTTTCATCAAAAGCAACAATCTTTACACTTACAGAACCTACATCAAGACCGATAAACCTCATCCTCTCCCCTGCAGAAAAATTATACCACATAAATCAGTTGTCATGAATAAGTTCCTTGTAAAGTGCGCAATTATTGATATTTATAAAGAAATTTTCAGATAATGGATGACATGGATAAATATGTGATTCATAGAAGATTTTTCGAAACTGCAGACAACAATAAGGGTAAAGTCGTCTTTAACTATTTTGACAGGACATGGAAGGAGATTACTTATAATGAATTATCTCGGAACTCAAATGCAATAGCATCATATCTTTTAAAAAAAGGATTTAAAAAAGGAGAAAAGATAGCTATCATCTCTGAGAACAGACCTGAGTGGTGCACCGCATACCTTGCAATATCCCTTTCAGGTGCTATAGCAGTTCCTATAGATATGCAGCTTGGATATGAAGAGATAAGAAGACTTATACATGATTCCGAGTCAAAAGCAGTATTCTTTAGCTCAAAGACAGCAGAAAATTTATCAAAGGCATTAAAAGAACCTTCTAATGGACTCCTGAATATTAATCAGATAAACTTTGATTCAGACGAGTTCAAGAAAATTGAGAGTGAACATGAGATTACCTCTTTCCCTGATGTCTCAGAAGATGATGTTGTTTCAATTATATATACATCTGGTACAACAGGTATTCCAAAGGGCGTGGAGCTCACACATAAGAACTTCTGTTCTGATGCAGATGCAATCATCCAGGCTGAAATAGTTACTCAAAATGACAATATCTTATCAGTACTGCCTTTACATCATACTTATCCTTTTATGTGTACATTCCTTGTTCCTGTCTTTATAGGTGCATCTATTACATATCCTGAAAGTCTAAAAGGTCCTGAGATTATGAATGCTATCCAAAAAACAGGGGTCAGTGTATTTGTTGGCGTCCCAAGGATTCTCGAACTTATTAGAAGTGGAATGACAAATAAGATGAAACAATTGCCTATTCCTTTGCCATATTTGCTGACTTATATATTAAGGATATGCGGTGCATTGAGAGAAAAAACAGGGATTAATCTGGGCAAAGTTATCTTTAGATCTGCCCATAAAGCCTTTGGAAAGAATTTTAGATTCTTTACGAGCGGAGGGGCAAAACTTGACCCTGAGATAATGAAAGACCTTGAGTCATTAGGTTTCACTGTTCTTGAAGGTTATGGTCTTACAGAGACTTCTCCTGTTGTTACCTTTAATCCAATTAAAAAGAGGAAAACAGGATCAGCAGGTAAACCATTACATTCTGTAAAAATAAAGATAGTTGACCCTAAAAATGGGAATGAATTAGATGTTATGAATGAAGGTGAGGTTGTAATACAAGGTCCTATGGTGATGAAGGGATATTATAAAAATCCTGTTTTGACTCAGGAGGTAATACATGAAGGATGGCTTTTCAGTGGAGACCTTGGTTATCTTGATAGAGACGGTTATCTATTTATCACAGGTCGCTTGAAAGATGTAATCGTTTTAAGCTCTGGAGAAAACGTATATCCTGAAGATGTTGAAAGACAATATATGAAGATACCTCTTATAAAGGAGATATGTGTAATTGGTGTCGAAGAAAAAGGGATTGTTGAATCTTTGCATGCAGTAATTGTTCCTGATGTAGAGTATGCAAAAAGGGAAAAAATTGGAAATATTAAGGAGTTTCTGAGGTGGGAGATAAATAATATTTCTCTTCGGATGCCACAGTATTTGAGGATAAAAGGATTTACAATCCATCCAGAACCATTGCCGAAGACCCCTCTCGGAAAGTTCAGAAGGTTTATGATCAAGGAAATCATTAAATCAAAAAGCGAAGAGCTAATAGCAAAAAGCTGGGATGAAGAACTCATAAAAGATGAAACAGGAAGAAAGGTTTTAGGTTGTATAAAACCTTTATTAAAAGGAGAAACTCTTATACGTAGTACAGATAATCTTGAGTTTGACCTTGGACTTGATTCCCTTGCAAAGGTTGAGCTCGTTGCTTCACTTGAGAGAGCATTTTCTATAAAACTACCCGAGAGTTTTACATCAGAAGTTCAGACTGTTGATGATATTGTTAAAAGACTGAAAGAATATGAATATATTAAAGAGAAAGAAATAGAAAGATCAGCAAAATGGAAGGATATTCTTAAAGAAGATATAAATCTTGAAGATAGAAAGAAGATCGGACTTTATCATAATTTTCTTGAAAGATTTCTAATCATTTTGGGTATTATGATTCTGAAGATTATTTTTAAGACAATCTTCAGACTAAGAGTTAAGGGTCTTCAGAATTTACCCTCTAATGGTCCTTATATTATTACACCTAATCATACAAGCTATATTGATGGATTTGCTATAGCTGCTGCTCTACCTCTAAGATTATTCTGGAACCTTTATTCAATTGGGTGGCAGACATACTTTACAGGAGGTCTCTTAAGTCTGTTTGCAAGGCTTGCGCATGTTATTCCTATAGACCGTGAGACATATCTTCAAAAAGCATTGAAGATGGCAGGTTATGTAATCAGAAAAGGAAAATCTCTCCTTGTATTCCCTGAAGGTGGCAGGTCTTATAATGGAGAATTAATGGAATTCAAAAAGGGAGTAGGTATCCTTTCAATAGAACTCAATATACCTGTTATCCCAACTTATATAGAAGGGTCTTTTGATGTACTTCCAAAAGGAAAGATATTACCTAAAATACACAGGGTTAAAGTGATCTTTGGAAGACCTTTGTACCATTTTGACATAGACTTCTCAAAGAAACCAGATGATATAGATAATTATCAGTTCTTTGTGAATGAGTTAAGAGAAAAAGTAAAGATGCTTCAAGATACACTAAAAAAATAAAAAGCGTCCCCAAGGGGATTTGAACCCCTGTTACCGCCTTGAAAGGGCGATGTCCTAGGCCTGACTAGACGATGGGGACAAACACTCCAAAACGCCTTAGACTTTTTGGAGACCACAATATTGGTGAGCCGCGTTGGATTCGAACCAACCACACCCGCCTTAAAAGGGCGGTGCTCTACCTACTGAGCTAGCGGCCCTAAAATAAATATTTTTACTTTACCTGTTAGTCAATTTTCTTGTCAAATATCCGGTGACCTTTCTTTAGTAAAAGGCAATAGCCCACCACAGAGGATTATCTCTTTTTCCCTATCATTCAGGTCTGAAATAAGCTCAAAATAATAATCTTTTGTAAGGTTGTATGTCTTATAAGATTGTTTTCCTTTCAAAGATGTGACAATGTCTTCTATGACCAACCTGTCACCTTTATCAATTCTTTCATAATCATCATGGTTCAGAAACTTTAGTGGAAGGATACCGAAATTTATTAGATTAGACCTGTGAATTCGTGCATAAGATTTTGCAATTACAGCTTGAATACCTAAGTACATTGGTGCAATTGCTGCATGTTCTCTCGATGAGCCCTGTCCATAGTTTTCTCCTCCGATTATGATTCCACCGCCTTTTGACTTTGCATCTTTTGCCCTTTTACTGAATGTGTTATCAATATTAGAGAAGACGAATTCTGCCATGGCTGGTATGTTTGAACGTAAAGGAAGTATTGAGGCACCTGCAGGCATTATATCATCTGTGGTGATATTATCTGAGAGCTTAATAAGGACTTCAGCCTCAATCTTTTCAGCAAGATGAGCTTTAACTGGTACTTCTTTTATATTCGGTCCTTTTATAATTTCTATTTTTGTTTCTTTCTTTGGCGGAATTAAGAGATTGTCATTGATGAGATAACTTGATGGTTCTTTGTATTCTTTTAAGGTGATACCAGCATCACGTGGATCTACTATCTTTCCTTTTATCGCAAATACTGCACATGAAAGGGGACTTGCAAGATATACGAATGCATCTTTATTACCACATCGTCCTTTAAAATTCCTGTTATAAGACCTTATAGATATCTGACCAGTTCCAGGAGAACCACCCATTCCAATACACGGACCACAGGAAGTCTCCAGTATCCTTGCCCCTGCTGAGATCATATCAGCTATGATCCCTTTACGCGATAGCATCTCATAAACTTGTTTTGAACCAGGATTCACAAGGAGGCTTACTTTCTCTGATACAGAATTTCCTTTCAGAATTGAACCAACAGACTGCATTAACATGTATGAAGAATTTGTACAGCTGCCTATGCATACCTGATCCACCCTGGTTCCATAAAGCTCTCTGATCGGGACTACATTGTCAGGGCTATGAGGCATTGCGATAAGAGGCTCAATAGAATAGAGGTCTATTTCAATAACTTCTGCATATTTAGCATCATCGTCTGCATAAAGCTCAATCCAGTCATCTTCTCTTTTCTGGGCTTTGAGAAAATATCTCGTTCTTTTGTCACTCGGGAAGATAGATGTTGTTGCTCCTAACTCAGCACCCATGTTAGTTATAGTAGCCCTCTCTGTTACACTCAAATCTTTTACTCCTGGACCACCGTACTCAATTATCTTTCCCACTCCTCCTTTAACAGTCAGCCTTCTTAATATTTCAAGGATAACATCCATGGCAGTTACCCATGGTCTGTTAAGTTTTCCTGTGAGTTTAATAGATAAAACCTCTGGCATATTAAGTTCAAAAGGAGAACCTGCCATAACAGTCGCAGCATCAAGCCCTCCAACACCAATAGCTATCATGCCTATTCCTCCACCTGTTGGTGTATGGCTGTCTGTGCCTAATGCAATTTTCCCAGGGGCAGCAAACCTTTCAAGATGAACCTGATGGCTTATACCATTTCCTGGTTTTGAAAAATATGCTCTATACTTAGCTGCAGCAGTCTGAAGAAATATATGGTCATCAGGGTTCATATAATTTGACTGGAGCATATTATGGTCAACATATGATACAGCGATAGGTACCTTCACCTTATCAACTCCTATTGCCTCAAACTGGAGCCATGTCATTGTGCCTGTTGCATCCTGAGTATATACCTGGTCTACTCTTAATCCAATTTGTTTACCAGGTTTAATTTCACCATATATCCTGTGTGTTTCAAATATTTTTTCAACGATATTCTTACCCATAATATTAAATTTAACATACATACCACTTTGTTTTGTCATCTGAAGGTCTTGCCTTTTATTTTTAGCCCACTTAATTCATAAATTTATGAGTATTGTCAGATGCAGTATTCTCAAAGTAAATTCTTTCTTCGAAAGAATTTAAATCCGCTCAAATACTGCATCTGCCAAAAATTTTATGAATAATATGGGCTAAAAGTTATTTACATATCATTTACCCTTTAAAAGTTATCTGCATTATAATTTCCCCTCTAAAAAGCATTTACATTATCTTTTCCCCTCTAAAAAGAGGGGTGAAGGGGTGTGTATAAAAAGGATATGCAGGTTTTTCTAAAAAATTATTTGGACAAGTTTGAACATAAATAATGTTACCTTGAAATTAGAAATTTCATCAATTAAGGGTGCTTTATGAAGCATGAAAGTTACCTTGAAATTGAAAATTTCATTTATTAAGGGTGCATCATGATG
>JBNAVX010000059.1:0-15206 GCA_049700155.1 Thermodesulfovibrionales bacterium | reverse complement strand
AGAACATATCTTTGAACAGCTTATCTTAAGTAAGAAGGTTGAATGGGATGATTACAGGATTAAGGTACATCCATCTGAAATTGAGAAATATCTTCCTGTTCTGTAGGAAATTGAAAATTCTTTTAGATTACTTAATTCATAAATTTATGGCTAATTGGCAGATACAGCATTCTCGCTCATTCTCGGCTCGATTAAAATCAAGCCTCCGAGGTAAATTCTTTCTTCGAAAGAATTTAAATCCGCTCAAATACTGTATCTGCCAAGAATTTTATGAATAATATGGGCTAGCTTTTAGATAGTTGTAGCCGCAGGCTAAAGCCTGCTGCTGTACAACATTATAGCTGGATTCAATTAGGAAATATTAAGTTTAGTGGCTGTATTAATCATCAAAAATATTCTGAATGAGGGACCCGGAACAATAGGGGACTTTTTGAAAGAAGAAGATATACCTTTTACTATCGTTGAACTTTGGTCTGGAGAGATACCACCATCACTTGAAGATTTCAATACTATTGTGATTACGGGTGGACCTATGAGTGTCTATGAAATGGAAAAGTATCCTCATCTCAGGATTGAATCTCGTCTTATCAGAGAGGCAATAAATAGAGATATGAAAGTCTTTGGAATATGTCTCGGTGCACAGATGATTGCTTACTGTCTCGGTTCTAATGTTTATCGTGGCACTATAGAAGAGATAGGATGGCATCATATTGAACTTACTGGAGACGGAATAAAAGACCCCCTCATGAGAAGACTTGCGCTTCATCCCCTTGTTGGAGATTTTTGGAGGAAATTCAATGTCTTTCACTGGCATAATGACACCTTTGAAATACCAGTTGGTGCTGTATTATTAGCAAGCTCTGAGCTTTATAAAAATCAGGCTTTCAGATTTAAAAATAATGTATATGGTTTTCAGTTTCATATAGAAGTAACAAAAGAGATGATAAAAGAATGGTTTGGAGATAGACCTGAACTGAACTCTATCATGAATGAAACTGATAGAATATTTGAAGAGTACTCAGGAAGAGCAAGGAATTTTTATAAAACTTTTTTTAGGATGTAATTTAGGTAGTATAAAACTTTTGTTCAATGTTACCTTGAAATTGAAAATTTCATTTATTAAGGGTGCATCATGATGCATGAGAAGTTACGTAAAAATCATTCTTGCACATATGGGAAACTTTTGCACAAATGCTCATATGCTTCATAAATGGCTTCGCCCTTCTTTATCCCTTTTGAAAAAGAATCCTTCTCTTTTTCTCTCGTTGCCCTGCTCTCATTAATCATCTCAATGGTCTGAAAGGGAAGGAAGATTCTCACAACCTCTGTCCTTTTACCCTGCCAGTAAAGACCTGTGGGAAGGTCAAATACAGGCATATTATGACTCCATAAGTTTTATTAGGTCTTCTTTACTCATCTCTACATCCCTTAAAATCTTAGATAAAAGTCCAGGACCGATTGTTTCACCTGAATGCACAGGAACTACAGTAACCCTTCCATCTTCATGCTTAAGAAAGACATGACTTCCCCTTTGTCTTTCTATGAAAAAACCAGCCTTCTTAAGCAATGCTATAAGTTCTTTTCCAGTAACTGAAGGCAATTTTGTCATATAGCAACTTTCTGGATACCAATGAGATTTGTTTTAGGTAACTCCTCTCCATAAACTTCAAGATAAAGTTGAATGACTTCCTTAATCCTTTCTATTAACTCATCAAGGGATCTTGCCTGAGTATGACATCCCTTCAACTGAGGCACCTCGGCGATGTAGTAGCCTTCTTCATCTTGCTCTATAACCACAGTAAATTCTCTCATTTTGCACCTCCTGATTTTTTATTCTGAATCAAAATATCCAGCATTTCTATAACTATAAAATCCTTCTTCAGAAATTATAACACGCTCTTGAAGGCTTATATCCACTGTGCTGAGTGCCTTTTTGACAGCTTATGTAAGCCTGTCATCATTTTCAGAGGGTTCAGCAATACCTCTAGGATGGTTATGGGCAAGGATGACAGAGGTTGCTCTGTGCTTCAATGCCCCTTCTACAATCTTTCTCGGAAATGCCACTGCCTCAGAGACCGTGTTTTCTGAAAGGTTTTCAGAATGGATAAGCTCATTTTTTCCCGCACTATATCTACACACTTAAGGAAAATATTCCACACATTCTTCTGATAATGTCCCTTTGTCATAAATCTCTTTTAGATCAACCTCAAAATGACTCAGTGGATAAAGTTCTTCAAAATCATAAAACCTATTCCTTCTCTATATCTTGACCTCTTATACTTAGCTGAGACCCCATATCTTTTAAGAACATATCTAACAGTTGATGGCTTAACATCTATGCCTCTTTCTTTAAGTAACCTTACAATTCTTTTTCCTCTCTGTAATAATTGTAAGCTCTATATGGGGTGGTGTCTTATTTGGTGAGGTCTTAGGTCTTTTCGATAAATCCTTTAGTCCTTCTTCTTTTAGAGTTTCATGTCTTTGAAGGATTTTCCTTATAGTCTTTCTTGTTGTTTTGAAGTGTTTTGCAACAAGTGATATATTTTTCAGCTTTGTATATGCCTTGATAATATATCTTCTCGCAAACTCTGGGTTGGCTTTCTTTAATTCAGTGTATTTGGGATATAATACATTTAGATTTATGGGCTTCCTTCTTTTGATGTCTTGTTTAAGAGGTACAGAATATATTCTAAGGAAAGAAGCCCACTTTGTTGAATAATCTTCTTTAGAATTTCTTCTGCCTTATCTATGTCCTCCGGAATGATTGGCTTAATATATCTCCTATTCCATGGTTTATTCTTACCATGGATACTATGTCCTAACATGAATGAGTCTGAAATTTGACAAATTTCGAAATCTTCTTTTATGATTTTTAAATGTGCTAATTGAATTCTTAGGTTCTTATGTATTTTCAGGATATAATTATAAGACTCCATCAGTTTTGGGCTGAAAAAGGTTGTGTTATCATGCAGCCTCTGGATATAGAGGTGGGTGCAGGTACTTTTCATCCTGCAACATTCTTTCGAGTTCTGGGTCCTGAACCCTGGAAAACAGCTTATGTTGAGCCTTCAAGAAGACCTACAGATGGACGTTATGGTGAAAACCCAAACAGGCTACAGCATTATTACCAGTATCAGGTAATTTTAAAACCTTCTCCTGATGAAAGCCAGAAGGTATATCTTGAAAGTCTCTCTTACTTGGGTATTGATCCTCTCAGGCATGATATTCGTTTTGTAGAAGATGACTGGGAGTCTCCTACTCTTGGAGCATGGGGTCTTGGTTGGGAAGTATGGCTCGATGGAATGGAGATAACTCAGTTTACTTATTTCCAACAGGTTGGAGGCTTTGATCTTAAACCTATTTCTCTTGAACTTACTTATGGACTTGAAAGAATAGCAATGTATTTACAGGGTGTGGACAATGTATTCAATCTTCTATGGTGTAAAGGGATAAGATATGGGGAGATACACCACTCAGGTGAAGTAGAGTTCTCAAAGTATAATTTTGATTATGCTGATACGAAGCTATTAGCAAGACATTTTGAAGAATTAGAAGGGGAGTCAATCAGATTGAATAAACTTGGGCTTGTTCTCCCTTCATATGAATTTTGCTTAAGGTGTTCACATATTTTCAACTTACTTGATGCAAGAGGTGTACTTTCAGTTACTGAAAGGACAGGGTACATTGCACGTGTAAGAAATCTCTCAAGGCTCTGTGCAGAGGCATACCTCAGGCAGAGAGAAGAAAAGGGTTTTCCGTTATTAAAACAGCATAGAAACGAAAAGTAAGGATGGAAAATGAAGAAATCTATAAATATTCGCTTCTTTTAGAGATAGGAACTGAAGAGATACCAGCAAGGTTCCTACCGGGTGCAATCAGGGATCTAAAAAATAATACAACACTTATTTTTAAAGAAAATTCTATATCCTTCAAAGAAATAAATGTATATGCAACACCAAGAAGACTTGTTATTATCCTCAAGGGGTTGCCAGAGACTCAGGGAAAGAGTGTTCGGGAAGTATTTGGACCACCTAAAAAAATAGCCTTTGATGAGAAGGGTAATCCAACAGAAGCTGCATTAAAGTTTGCGAGTTCCCATGGAGTAAATGTAGAAAGTCTTGCTGTAAAAAAGAGGGGCAGGGGTGAATATATAGTCTCGGTAATCGAGGAAGAGGGTAAACCCATTAAAGAGATTTTGCCCGAGATTCTGAAAAGTGTTATTTTTTCAATACGTTTTCCAAAGTCCATGAGATGGGGAGATGGAAACATAAAGTTTGCAAGACCGATACACTGGATACTTGCAATTTTTAATAATGATATTATCCCGTTTGAACTTGATGGTATAAAAAGCAGTAATATGACATATGGTCATCGTTTTCTTTCACCGATAAAATTCCAGATAAAAGAGATAACAACGTATAAGATTCTTCTTGAAAATAATTTCGTTATAGTTGATCAGGAAGACAGGAAGAAAAGAATCATAGAAGGTATAAGGTACCTTTCTTCATCAGTTGGGGGGATACCTGTCGAAGACGAAGAGCTTTTGGAAACAGTAAATTTCTTGGTTGAATATCCATTTCCTGTGTTATGTTGTTTTGACGAAAAATATCTTGAACTTCCAAAAGAACTCCTTATAACAGTAATGAAAGACCATCAGAAATTCTTTGCAGTACAGGATAATCAAGGAAAACTTATCAATCATTTCATTGTGGTCAGCAATACAAAAGAAGAGAATGAAGAAACTGTTAGGATAGGCGCTGAGAGGGTCATAAAAGCAAGATTTGAGGATGCAAGATTTTATTTTGAGGAGGATAGAAAAAAGAGGCTCGATGAAAGGATAGATGAACTCAGAAAAGTCATTTACCATGAAAGGCTCAAAAGTCTTTACGAAAAGACTGAAAGGATAGTATCACTCGTTGAGTTTATCTCAGAGAGAGTAGCTTTTTCTAAAAAAGATAAGCTCATACGCGCAGCATGGCTTTCAAAAACAGACCTAGTAACAGGAGTTGTTAGGGAGTTCCCAGAATTGCAGGGAATAATAGGGAAATACTATGCACTTTATGATGGTGAGGATGTTGAGGTAGCAAATGGCATAGAAGGGCAGTATCTTCCTAAACATTCTGGGGATAAGCTACCTGATACAGACGCAGGTTGTATTCTAAGTATTGCTGATAAGATAGACAACATAGTCTCTTTCTTTGCCTTAGAGCTTATACCTACGGGTTCTGAAGACCCATTTGCTCTGAGGAGACAAGCCCTGGGGATTATAGCTATCATGTTAGAAAAACAATATCCTATTGCTTTGAAAGATTTGATTTTACAGGCAATAAATAATTTTAAGCCTTTATTTTCTCTTCCTGAAAATATAGTAGACAAGATATATCTCTTTTTTGAGCAGAGATTTGAACCGGTTCTTTCAGATTTGGGATATGACTCAGACATCATCCAGTCAGTTTTATCTAAAGTTCTTTATGTACCTATAAAGGAATTGGAAAGGAGAGCAGATGCTATTAGAAGGTTTAAACAGGAGGAGATTTATGATGATTTTCTCCTTGCAATTAAGCGAGTACATAATATTATCCCAAAAGAAGCAATTTATGAATTAAAGAAAGACTTACTTATTGAAGAACATGAAAAGATTCTAAAAGAAATTGTAGATACTATAAAATCCCAGATAAAGATCATGATAGAAGAAAAAAGATATTTTGATGCAATTCTTTTGCTGACTAATATTACTGAACCAATCAACCGTTTCTTTGACCATGTGCTTGTGATGGATAAGCGAGAAGATATAAGAAAAAATAGACTCGCATTGTTGAAAGAGGTCCGGGATACAACAATAGAAATCGCGGATTTCTCAAAACTTCAAGTGTTCAATTGACTATTCTTAGTGGAAAGTGATTAAAAATGGAAAACGATTTGAAAAAGATGAAAAAGAGATTAATAGAACTCATTATTGAAAAGGCATTTAAATACAGTCAAAAGCCTGTTTTTAAACTTGTATCAGGAAGGATCAGTAATTATTATTTCAATTGTAAGGCTGTTGCCTTACATCCAGAAGGAATGCACCTTATAGGAAATATAATATTCGAAATGATAAAAGACTTAAATGTGAAAGGAATAGGTGGGCTTACTCTCGGAGCTGACCCTATAGCCTATGCAGTTTCATATACATCTTATCTTAAAGGAAATCCTATTGAAGCCTTTATTGTCCGCAAGAGTCCAAAAGACCATGGTATCAGTAGACAATTAATTGAAGGAAATGTTAGAAAGGGAGACAGGGTAGTGATCGTTGATGATGTTATTACTACAGGTAAATCAACTATAGAAGCTATAACAAAGGCAAAGGAAGAAGGTCTTGAGATTGTCAAAGTAATTGCCTTTATAGATAGACAAGAAGGTGGTCGGGAGGCTGTTGAGGAGTCAGGTTATAAAGTGGAATCAGTTATCACAAAAGATGAGGTAATGAAGCAATATAAGGTTTAATGCCTTTCAGCCTCCCAGAGTCGTGGGTCAAGGGCGTCTCTTAACCCTTCACCAACAAGGTTGTAACTCAAGACAGTTATTAATATAGCAAGCCCTGGAAATAAAGAAAGCCACCACGCAACCTCTATATTGTCTTTCCCGGATGTAAGGATGTTTCCCCAGCTTGGCTCTGGTGGCTGGATTCCGAGACCAAGGAAAGAAAGACCTGATTCGATAAGTATAGCGCCAGCTATACCGAATGTGGCAGCAACGAAGACTGGTGAAAGGGCATTTGGAAGGATATGGCTGAAGATAAGTCTTCTATCACTAGCACCAATTACCCTTGCAGCAGCAACAAAATCTTTTTCCTTTAGAGAGAGAAATTCAGCCCTTACAAGTCGTGCTACATCCATCCAGTTAGTAAGTCCTATGACTACCATTATAGTAAATATACTCTGTTCAAGGATTGATATTACTGCGAGAATGAGGAAGAAGGTTGGAAATGCGAGCATTATGTCAACGAACCTCATCAATATATTATCTATTAATCCTCCATAAAATCCTGAAATAGAACCGATAATAATTCCTACTGTTATTGCAATACCAACAGCAATAAAACCAACTTTTAAAGAAACCCTGCTCCCCCATAGTATTCTTGATAAAAGGTCCCTTCCCAGCTCATCAGTTCCAAGGAGATGATCCTTGCTTGGTGGTGAAAGCACATTATGGACATCAATAGTAGTTGGGTCATAAGGTGCAATAAATGGAGCGAAAAAAGATACCATGATAAGCAAAAATACAATTACTGCACCGATTAAAGAAAGTCTATTTCTTGAGAATCTTTTTCCTATAACGAATAGAAGTCTCATTCTTTTTTGGTAACCCTTATCCTCGGATCAACAAAGGCATAAGAAATATCTGCGATAAGATTTCCAAACAGAGTGAGAACTGCTCCTATCATAAGAATCCCCATGATTGTGGGATAATCTCTTGACATTGTAGATATATAAAAGAGCTGTCCCATGCCAGGGATAGCAAAGATGGTCTCAAATATGACACCACCTCCTATAAGTCCTGGTACAGAGAGACCAAGTATTGTGACTATTGGTAAAAGGGCATTTCTGAAAGCATGTTTAAAAATAACATCATGTTCTGTTAAACCTTTTGCCCTTGCAGTTCTGATATAGTCTTGTCTCATTACCTCAAGCATACTCGACCTGCTATACCGACTTAGTCCTGCGATACCGCCAAATGCAGAAATACCAACAGGCAGGATGAGGTGCTTTATCCAGTCCCATAATCTCTCAAAAATACCCATCTCAGATACATCTATGCTCTGAATGCCAGATATTGGGAGGAGACCCATATTTACACCAAAGAGAATCATGAGCAGGAGAGCAAGCCAGAAGGTAGGTGTTGAAAACCCAATAAATACGAATACAGTTGTAAGCTTATCAAATGTTGAATATTGTTTAGTTGCTGAGAGTATACCAATAGGCAGAGCTACGGAAAAAATGAGAATCATAGATAGGATGTTGATTGTCAGAGTAATCGGAATTCTCTCAATAATTTTATCAATAACCTTTCTTCCGTCAACGAAGGATTTTCCAAAATCTAATTTTATAAATCTCTCAAGCCATTCAATGTATTGGATATGTAGTGGTTTATCAAGTCCATAAAGTCTTTTTAGATTCTCTCTTGCCTGTGTAGATGCCTTAAGAGACATCTCTGTCTGGACTTCAACAGGGCTTCCAGGAGCAAGGTGTATAACAATAAAGGTTATAAGGGTGATTCCAAAGATGAGTGGAACCATGAGAAGAAGTCGTCTCACGATGTACAAGAACATATTTTATTTTAGTAAAGATAGCTTATTACTTCCAAGATATAATATTCTCAGAGAATCTCATCTGAAGAATAGTTTGGAAAATCCTATATTTGGGTGGGAATTATTTCATTTATCTTTTAAAGCAGGCCTCGGTTCTCCGAGACCTGCTTTCTGGCTTAGACCTTTGTGACATTTATTGCCTTTGGTCCCTTTGGACCATCAGCAATCTCAAAGCTCACTTCTTGCCCTTCTGTCAATGTCTTAAAACCATTGCCCTGAATGGCAGTATAGTGAACAAAGACATCTACGCCGTCTTCTCTGGTAATGAATCCGAATCCTTTGGATTCATTGAACCATTTGACTTTGCCCTTCATGATACTACCTGCACCTCCTTACATAACAGATTTGAAGATTACGGAGTTGTGACATAAAAAAACCGCAAAGTTCAGATCCTTGCGGATATACCAACAAAAACATCCGAAACTTCAATTTTATGATTGCATAGAACGACCTTACAGGTCAAGAAAAAAGAAACTTTACAATGGCATAATTGAATTATAAATTTATAAAATGTTATATTTTTTAAAAATAAAAAGGAGGCTATATTTATGAAATATGTGATGAAAATTATTTCATTAATAGTGGTCTTGTTATTAATAACCCTCACATTTGGATGCACGGAATATCATGCTCAGGGTGCAGGTGCAGGCGCAGTTCTTGGTGGTATTGCTGGAGCTTTAATTGATCATAAGAACCCCTGGCGGGGTGGTGTAATTGGTGGTGCACTCGGTGCAGTAGCAGGTGCAACGATTACTGATATCTCTATGAGGGCATCGAGAGAAGCTGCTGCAACTGGAAGACCAGTTGAATACAGGACTGAGGACGGTAGAGGTGTTTATAGAGCAGACCCCATGGAATATGATGCACACACAAAATGCAGAAAGGTACGTGAACGTGTATGGGAAAATGACAAGCTCGTCAAAGATCAGATAAAAGAGGTATGTGAAGGAGAAAAATTCGAGAAAACTTACTGAAAAGTGTAGAATAGGTATTACCTTATCACCTCTATTCCCATATAAGGTCTTAATGCGTCAGGGATAACAACACTACCATCTTTTTGTTGATAGTTTTCGAGAATGGCTATAACTGTTCTACCGATGGCAAGACCAGAGCCATTGAGTGTGTGAACAAATTCAGTACCCTTTTTCCCCTCTCTCCTGAAACGTATGCTTGCCCTTCTTGACTGGAAATCTGTGAAATTTGAACATGAAGAAATCTCTCTATATCTCTGTTGGGCTGGAAGCCATACCTCGAGGTCATAAGTTTTTGAGGCTCCAAATCCCAGATCACCAGTACAGAGTGATACAACCCTGTAAGGAAGACCTAATTTCTGCAGGATATCTTCTGCATCCCTTGTTAGAGACTCAAGCTCTTCATAAGAGTTTTCGGGTTTTACAAACTTGACAAGTTCTACTTTATTGAACTGATGCTGTCTGATAAGTCCTCTGACGTCTTTTCCATATGAGCCAGCTTCACGTCTAAAACAGGGCGTATATGCTGTATAGTAAATCGGCAGATCTTTCTCACTCAATATCTCATTTCGGTGAATATTCGTCACAGGTACTTCAGCTGTAGGGATGAGATAAAATTCTGGATCTGAAATTGTAAATAGTTCATTGGCAAATTTTGGAAGCTGTCCCGTGCCTATCATGCTATCCCGATTAACAATAATCGGAGGGAAGACTTCTTTATATCCCTTTGATGTATTCAAATCCAACATAAAGTTAATCAAAGCCCTTTCGAGCTTGGCTCCCAATCCTTTCATAATTGCAAATCTTGCACCTGCAATTTTTGAAGCCCTATCAAAATCAATAATTTCAAGAATCTCTCCTATGTCCCAGTGGTTCATCGGTTCAAAATCAAATTCTCTTGGTTTACCCCATCTCCTTATCTCAACATTTCCTGTCTCATCTTTCCCGACCGGGACCGACTCATGTGGAATATTGGGTATATTTAATAGTAAAGTTTTTGTCTTTTCATCAAGTTCTTTCAGCTTTTCTTCTTTTATCTTTATTAATTCAGAGATATTCTTCGCCTCCTGTGTCTCTGAAGTGGCATCTCTCTTTTCTTTTTTTATCTTTGAGATCTTTTCTGAAAGTTCATTCCTCTGCTGTCTGAGTCTCTCAACTTCAAGGAGCAAAGACCTCCTTTCTTCTTCAATCCCCAGAAAATCATTTACAATACCTGAATCATATCCTCTTTGATTAAGGGATTGAATAACTCTCTCAGGGTTTTCTAATACAAACCTCCCATCAAGCATCTTATCTCTCCTTTCAGAATATATTAAACTAATATTTAAACAGATGGATGTCAAGAAGACATTATGAATAGACTTCTCGAAATCTATAAAAAACTCTATGATACCTTTGGTCCCCAGCATTGGTGGCCCGGAGAGACACCATTCGAGATAGCTGTTGGAGCGATCCTCACACAAAATACGAACTGGGGAAATGTAGAAAAGGCTATAAGTAATTTAAAAAAAGAAAGGGCACTGAATCCTGAAAGTATTTATTACATGAAAACAGAATCTCTTGCATCATTAATAAAACCAGCAGGTTATTTTAATGTAAAAGCTAAGAGGCTTAAGGAATTCATCTCTTTTCTTATGAATGAATACCATGGTAGTGTGGAAAGGATGAAAAAAGAGGATGTGCGTAATCTCCGCTTGAAACTATTACATATTAACGGCATTGGTCCTGAAACTGCAGACTCAATACTCCTTTATGCCCTTGATAAACCAGTATTCGTTGTTGATGCCTATACAAAAAGGATTCTTTCAAGACATGGATTTATGGAGTATGATAGAAATTATGAAGAGTTTCAGGAGCTTTTCCATTCATCCCTGAAAAGAGATGTGAGGCTCTTTAATGAATACCATGCCCTCTTCGTTAAACTTGGAAAAATTTTCTGTAGAAAAAAACCACTATGTAACGGTTGCCCTCTTGAAGGAATATGAGATGGAAAGATTCAGACTTGTAACACGGTTTTCTCCAAAAGGAGACCAGCCAAAGGCTATAAAGGAACTTACAAAAGGAATAAAGAGCGGATTAAAGCACCAGGTTCTGCTTGGTGTAACAGGTTCCGGTAAGACATTTACAATAGCTAATGTTATTGCTAATATTAATAAACCCACCCTTGTTATTGCCCATAATAAGACACTTGCTGCCCAGCTTTATGGAGAGTTTAAAGAACTATTTCCTTATAATGCTGTTGAATTCTTTGTAAGTTACTATGACTATTACCAGCCTGAAGCTTATATACCATCAACTGATACATATATAGAGAAAGATGCTCTAATAAATGATGACATTGATAGGATGAGACATTCTGCAACAATGGCGGTTCTTGAGAGAAGAGATACAATAGTTGTTGCTTCTGTATCATGTATCTATGGGATAGGTTCACCTCAGGACTATATGGATATGCACCTGATTATAGAAGAAGGTATGAGAACAGAGCGAGATGAAATACTGAGAAGGCTTGTGGAGATTCAATATACTCGCTCAGATGCTGAATTCAGAAGAGGAGATTTCAGGGTAAGGGGTGATATTATTGAAGTATATCCTTCATTCTCACTCGACAAAGGAATACGCATAGAATTTTTTGGTAATGATATAGATGCAATCTTTGAGTTTGACCCTCTCACAGGAGAAAAGATTCAGAAGATTGAAAAGATTGCAATCTTCCCTAATAGCCACTGGATAACACCAAAGGAAAGACTTGAACCTGCATTAAGGAGCATTGAAAAAGAGATGGAAGAAAGGATCGATTATTTTCTTAAAAAAGGAAAGACTATAGAGGCACAAAGGATCGAGCAGAGAACAAGATTTGATCTTGAAATGTTGAGAGAATTCGGATATTGCCACGGTATAGAAAATTATTCAAGACACCTTAGCGGAAGGGCTCCAGGTGAACCTCCATATACCTTAATAGACTATTTCCCCGAAGATTTTCTCATAGTTATTGATGAATCACATGTGACAGTTCCACAGATTGGTGGTATGTATGAAGGTGACCGTTCAAGAAAGCAGACCCTTGTTGATTTTGGGTTCAGGCTCCCCTCAGCACTTGATAACAGACCACTTACTTTTACTGAATTTGAGCACAGGGTCAGGCAGGCAATCTATGTTTCAGCGACCCCTGGTCCATATGAACTTAAAAAATCAGAAGGTCATATTATTGAACAGATAATCAGACCAACAGGTCTTATAGACCCAAAACTGACTGTCAGACCTGTTTCTGGGCAGGTTGACGATTTACTTGGAGAGATAAAGAAACGGGCAGAAAGGAAGGAAAGAGTCCTTGTAACAACACTTACGAAAAAGATGGCAGAGGACCTGACAGAATATTATACTGATCTCGGGATAAAGGCAAAATACCTTCATTCTGATATTGATACACTCGAACGTGTAGAAATAATCAGAGACCTGAGACTCGGAAATTTTGATGTCCTTATCGGTGTCAATCTTCTGAGAGAAGGGCTTGACCTTCCTGAGGTCTCCCTTGTCGCAGTCCTTGATGCTGATAAAGAAGGCTTTCTACGCTCAGAACGGTCATTAATTCAAACAGCAGGACGAGCTGCAAGAAATGTGAATGGAGAAGTAATCCTTTATGCTGATACGATTACAGGCTCGATGAAAAAGGCACTTGAAGAAACAGATAGAAGAAGAAGAATTCAGGAAGAATACAATAGAAAAATGGGTATCACTCCAGAGACAGTAAAATCTAATATTAAAGATATACTGAGTTCAATATATGAGGCAGACTACTGGACTGTTCCTGCCGTTGCAGAAAGAAGGGCTGAATATGGAAATGATGAAGAAGCTTTAAGAAAACTTGAGGCAGAGATGAGAGAAGCTGCAAAAAGGCTTGAGTTTGAGAAGGCTGCAATGATAAGAGATAAGATTAAAGAGATAAAACAGGGAATGATTGAAGTAGGTATAAAAGAAAGGTGATTATGACAGGTGAAGAAAAGGCATGGAGGATCCTTTCAGAACTTATTCCTGAAGATGTAATTAAAAGGGCAAATGTTATATATAGTATGGAGAATAAATCATATATATTAAAATCTTTCGGAATTGATTTTTCTATATCACCATTCAAAAAAGAGATTAAAAGTTTATCTGAAAAAGGTGAAGTCTTTATAAAAAAACTAAATTATTTCTTTATCATATCTGCATTGACATATCTTATAAATGCAAAAGACATTCCCCTTTCTAAAATTCTTATTAAGCCTGAAAATATAAAAGGTGGACATTTTTTCTTTAAAGGAACACATACTCTTCCACTTAATAAGGTTGCAGAAAAATACCAGTCTGACAGAGAAGGATTTATCAGGAAAGGTATAGAGTTTGATGCAAAGATTCTTGATTATGGTGATGTATCTATTGAGTTTATGGCTTTACCACGAATTCCTGTTACCCTTATTTTGTGGTTATCTGATGAGGAATTTCCTGCAAGAACTGAGTTACTCTTTGATTCATCAAGTGAGAGTCAGCTTCCAATTGATATATTATGGTCGATTGCTATGATGAGTACACTGGTGATGTTGTGATAAAAAGGTTATAATTTTATTATCATGAAAAAGGTAGGTCTTATTTATGATGATATCTTCCTGAAGCATGAAACCCCTGAATGGCATCCTGAAAGAAAAGAGAGATTGATTCATATCATAGAGACTTTGAAAAAAATCGGTTTGTATGAAAAACTGATCCATATCAAGCCAATTAAAACAACAGAGGGTGATATTACTTCAGTCCATACGCCTGATTATCTCAAAAGCATTGAAAAATCCCATAAAGGATACTTAGATCCTGATACATATATGTCTGAAGATACTCTTGAAGCAGCATTATTCGCTGCTGGAGCTATTATTGTGGCTATTGAGAGATGTATGAAAGGAGATATAGAAAGAGCATTCTGTGCAGTTAGACCCCCTGGTCATCATGCAGAATCAAACAGGGCAATGGGTTTTTGTATTTTCAACAATATAGCAATAGGTGCAAGATATGCCCAGAAAAAAGGATATAAAAGGGTCTTCATCATAGACTTTGATGTCCATCACGGAAATGGAACACAACATATCTTTGAAGCTGATGATACAGTCTTTTATTTCAGCACACATCAGTATCCACACTATCCAGGTACTGGTAGAGACTCTGAAAAAGGTGTAGGAAGAGGAGTAGGTTACACTTACAATATTCCTCTACCGAGAGGGGCAGGAGATAAAGAATATCTGAACATTTATCAGAATGTATTACCAGAACTTATAAAAACATTCAATCCTGATATCATACTTGTATCTGCAGGATATGATATACATAAAGATGATCCGCTATCAGATATAAGGGTTTCAGATGAGGGGATTAAAGGGATAGTTCAGAACATCCTTTCTTCTTCCCCAGTCCCTTTTGTATTTGCGCTGGAAGGAGGTTATAATCTCTCTGCCCTTGGTGAATCAGTAAGGATTACTATTGAGGAAATGTTGAAATAAAAAACTTTTTTACACACTGATGTCTATTGTGATATAAAATATAAAACTGGATTACTCGGGATTAAAGTTACTTCCTTATGTAATTCGGATCAAATTTATAGTAATGTCAAAAGTTTTATGAAAAAAGAAATAAAATATGAAAACACAATGAGTAAATAAGACTAATCTATGTTTTCAAAAAAAGGATTTCATCTTCTATTGTCATTGTCCGACTTGATCGGACAATCCAGAAAAAGGGACTGGATTCCCCGATTAAATCGGGGAAGGACGGAAAGGTAAGCAGGTATTGAGAATACGACATTATTTAAAGGGAGGTAGGTTAATTTGAACCAACCCATTGAAGATAAAGGATATTTAAAGAAT
>JBNAVX010000058.1:13622-15635 GCA_049700155.1 Thermodesulfovibrionales bacterium | reverse complement strand
CCCAGACTTTAGTCGGGGAGCTTCACTCATAAATTTATGAATTAAGTGGGCTAAAATATATTTTTAAAAAAGGAGGGTTAGATGAGAAAAGAATTTATTGTTTTTTGGTTTTTGGCTTTTGTTTTGTTTTTAAGCTTTACCAGCTTATCTGGTGCAGAAGAAAACTGTATCATGTGCCATCGGAGTGTAACTCCAGGAATAGTGAAGGATTGGGATGTAAGCAAGCACAGTAAAAATAATGTAACATGTTCAGTTTGTCACGGAACAAAACATACAGGTCCACACAATGTAAATCTTGCTCAACTTCCTGATGAGCACTTATGCGCAAATTGTCATCAGAAACAATTCAAAGAATTTGCTAAAGGTAAGCACAACTTCGGCTGGATATCAATGAATGCATTACCTGTTACTCATGTTGAGCCTGATGAGTTGATTGAAGGGGGAAGAGGTTGTGGAGGATGTCATAATATGGGCATTAAAACAGAAGCCCAGAGAAAAGAACAGTGGAGTAAAGGTTACAGGTATCAGAACAATTCATGTGATGAATGCCATACCAGGCATGCATTTTCTAAGAAAGAGGCTCTTGACCCAAGGGCATGTCAGCAATGCCATATGGGTTTTGATCATCCCCAGTGGGAGATGTGGAGCAGTGCTAAACATGGTGCACGTTGGTTTACAAAAGACTCAGGAAATTTGCCTGAAGGTGCTCAGGCTCCAAAGTGTCAGGATTGTCATCTCCCGAATGGAACACATGAGAACAGGACTGCCTGGGGTTTTCTCGGTGTCAGGTTACCTCTGCCAGATGACCCTCAATGGAAGGCTGACAGGATAACAATTTTAAAGGCTCTTGGAGTTCTGAATCCAGAAACAGGTGAACCAACTGCACGCCTTGAAGCAGTTAAAGCTGTGGATATGGTCCGTCTTACTGAAGAGGCATGGAATACAGAACGTGAAAAGATGATAAATGTATGCAGTAAATGCCACTCAAAAAAATATGCTCGTGAACAGCTTCAGATGGGAGACAGTATCATGCAAAAAGCTGATCGGCTTATGGCAGAAGCAATAGAGATTGTTGCAGGACTTTACAAAGATGGAATCATAAAGAAACCTGATAATTATCCATTTGCTTATCCTGATTTTCTTTATTTCATGCAGACTGGTGGTGGAGATATGAAAAAGCTCTCATATATTGATCAGGTATTATTACAAATGTATCTTAAACATCGTATGCGTGCATTCCAGGCATTCTTCCATGTTAATCCAGACTATGCTTACTGGTATGGATGGGCGATGATGGTAAAAGACCTTGGAGAGATCAAAGAGCTTGCAGAAACTATGAGAGCTACTCATAAGAAATAGTGAAAAGGATTGTTAATAAAGGAGGTGAGTTTTATGGCAAAAGATCCAGTATGCAATATGGATGTTGATGAGAAAAAGGCAGCAGCTACAAGTGTATACAAGGGGAAGACATATTATTTCTGCGCTAAAGTCTGTAAGGAGAAGTTTGATAAAGAACCTGAAAAATATATAATGAAAGAAAAGGAATAATAAGATAGAAAAATGTGTTATTGAAAAATCGATTTAAGTTCATCTACATAATTAGACCTAACTCACTTGATTTATAAATTTATGAGTAAAAAATTTTTATGAATAATATGGGCTAAAATATGCAAAAGAAAAAGGTCAGTTTCAGCCTCATTTACTTTCTCATTGCCCTCATATTGCTATTGCTTCTTCAGCGGTATTTCATCGTTCGTGAAGTTATAACAATAAGTTATAGCGAGTTTAAAGAACTACTTAAAGACAGGCTTGTGGACAATCTTCAAATTTCAAAAGATAAAATATCCGGCAATCTAAGTGAAGGGGCACACGAGAGGATTTTGAGTCTCCGTAAAGAAAAAGATGAAAAGAAAAATCATCTGAAAGAAATAAAGGTTTTTGAAGTTATCAGGATGGATGATCCCGACCTCGTGAAGGAATTAACAGGAAAAGGGATTAGTTATACTGCCATAC
>JBNAVX010000058.1:0-13612 GCA_049700155.1 Thermodesulfovibrionales bacterium | reverse complement strand
CAGGAGGTTACATGGTTTAAAACACTCCTTTTATGGATAGTTCCTTTATTTATATTTATTGCTATCTGGGGTTACTTATTCAGAAAGATTGGTGCTACAGGTGGTGGTCTCATGGCAGTAGGAAAGAGCAAGGCAAAGGTATATGTGGAAGGTGAAACAAAGGTTACTTTTGAAGATGTAGCAGGTGTTGAAGAGGCTGAAGAAGAGTTGAAAGAGATAATAGAGTTTCTGAAAAATCCGCAGAGATTCCAGTTTCTTGGAGGAAAGATTCCAAAAGGAGTTCTTCTTGTTGGTCCTCCTGGCACTGGAAAAACTCTTCTTGCCAAGGCAGTGGCAGGAGAGGCAAGAGTTCCTTTTTTAAGCTTAAGTGGATCTGCATTTGTTGAGATGTTTGTTGGTGTTGGCGCTGCAAGGGTGAGGGATCTCTTTAGCCAAGCTGAGAAGATGGCGCCTTGTATTATTTTTATAGATGAAATTGATGCCTTAGGTAAGGCAAGGGGAATCAGCCCAGTATCTGGAATAGATGAAAGAGAACAGACTCTTACTCAGCTACTTTCAGAGATGGACGGGTTTGATACAAAAAAGGGTGTAATAATAATGGCTGCTACAAATCGTCCAGAAATCCTTGATCCTGCATTACTTCGTCCCGGAAGGTTTGATAGACACATCCTTGTTGACCGTCCAGACCTTAAGGGAAGAATAGAGATATTTAAGGTGCATACTAAAAAAGTGAAACTCTCTCATGATGTAAATCTTCAAGTACTTGCTTCAATGACTCCTGGAATGGTCGGAGCTGATATTGCTAATATTGTAAATGAAGCTGCCCTTCTTGCTGCAAGGAAGAATAAAGAAGCCATAGAAATGTCAGACTTTGAAGAGGCAATTGAGAGAACGATTGCAGGTTTAGAAAAGAAAAGCAGGGTAATAAATAAAAGAGAAAAAGAGATAGTCGCATTTCATGAGACCGGGCATGCAATTGTTGCAAGTGTTCTGCCAAATGCAGACCCAGTGCGGCGAGTTTCAATTATCCCTCGAGGCATTGCAGCACTTGGTTATACAATGCAGTTACCAACAGAAGACCGCTATCTTCTAACAAAGTCAGAACTCCTTGACAGGATGTCTGTTATGCTTGGTGGAAGAGCTGCTGAAGAGATAATCTTTGGTGAGGTGTCAACAGGTGCAAAAAACGACTTAGAGAAAGCAACAGATATGGCAATAAGCATGGTTAAAGCATATGGCATGAGCAAGACGCTTGGTCCGCTTTCATATGACAGAGGAAGACCACTGTTTCTTGAGTCTCCATGGGGTCAGCCAAAGGACTATAGTGAGGAGACAGCAAGAAAGATAGATGAAGAGGTAAAATCCATATTAGAAGAATCATACCAGAAAGCTAAATCAATTCTCACAGAGAGAATTGAAAAACTTAAATCCATCGCATCTATACTCCTTGAGAAAGAGATAATTGAAGGTGAAGAACTTAAAGAACTCTTAAAGACTTAAAAGAAGTACTTCATGTTTTACAAGCATACAAGAGTGTAAATGAAAAAGATTTATTAGCTTAAACGCGTGATATTCGATGCTAATTTTCCATGATGTATATCTTTACTGTACAACAAGAGATGGTATACAAGACGTGTTTAAGTCACTTAATTCATAAATTTATGAATAAATAAAATAATAGGAGTATTTCATGTCTGAATTTATTAAACTTGTTGCACAACATGTTGCGATTATTGCTGAAGGTATAGCAGTGCTTTTCATAATCTTCGGGATAGTTGGAGCGCTATTGATTTACATAAGGAAGACATTTTTTGTGAAGTCAGATTATCTTGTAATGACAAAAAGCAGAAATCACCTCGGTCATTCACTCTCTCTTAGCCTTGAATTTTTAATAGGAGCCGATATTCTTAGAACAGCAATCTCTCCTACATGGCAGGATATAGGACAGCTCGGAGCTATTGTGGGAATACGGACTGTTTTGAACTTCTTTCTAACTCGGGAACTAAAGCAGATGGAAAGTCAGAAATAAATTCAAAGCTTAGTTTTAGATATGACATTTTCATCTTTTGTAGGATAAAAACTTACAAAAAAATAAGATATTTCTGACATCATCCACTCTAAACAGATGGTAATATTACTTTACTCATTAATACTTGAAAGGAGGTGAATAATATGAAGACTTTAGAGATTCTGTTATTGTTAATGATAGCCGTATGTCTTGTCTTTTCTATTACCTTTGCCGCTGGAAATGTAGAAAAAGGTAAGGCCCTTTTCAATGATGTAAAGTTTGCTAATGGAACAGCAGGGAAGTCATGTAACTCATGTCATCCAGATGGCAGAGGTTTAGAAAAATCTTATGACAAGAAGGAATTCAACATCATGGGTAAAAAACAGATGGGTATTGAGGAGGCTGTGAATTTCTGCATAGAAAATGCTCTTAAAGGAAAGGCAATTGATACAAAATCCGAACAGATGAAGGATATTGTAGCTTACATCAAGTCACTTAAAAAACCTCAAAAGTAGAATAGTTAAAAGAGATTTAAGGAGGGAAGAGACTGAGCCTTCCCTCCTTAAGAGAGGAGTTTGTATTGCCTGTATTTTTACTAAAGTCCATACTTTCGCTCATGTTACTTTCTATGACTTTCTTGCAGATATTCACCATGTTTGAGATCTTTGGGAGAGCAGAGAAAAAATATAACATTGAAAAGCTAAAAAAAATCCATAGATTAAATGGTAAATTTTATTTTTTACTTTATATTATTATCACCTATTTCTGTCTTGATTTTATTCTGAAAACAAAGACAGAACCTTCACCAAGGGCAACATTTCATGGTGTATTTGCTCTTTCTATAATAGTTCTTCTTCTCCTTAAGGTTTCGTTTATAAGGATATATAAACAGTTTTATAGTTATGTAAAGACAGTTGGTATCTTAATAGCCCTTTTAACCTTTGGGATGATAGGAACCTCAGCAGGATATTATCTATTAATAACCAAATTCGGTACAGAAGTTTTATTGAAAAAAGAAATTCCAAAAGAAGCTAAGATTATTATTAAAACAGATATAGAAAGTATCAGAAAGGGCAAAGAACTTTATGAATCAAAATGTTCTTTTTGTCATGACCCAAATAGCACTGTAAAAATAGTGGGACCCGGTCATAAAGGAATCATGAAAAATCCATTCCTTCCAGTAAGTAAAAAACCTGCAACTCCTGAGAATATCGCTCATCAGATTAAGAATCCTTACAAGGATATGCCCTTTTTTTCATATCTTTCTGATGAGGATATATTAAATCTTATAGCCTATTTAAACACCCTTTGAAAAGATGCCAAGAGATATACCTATAGGAAATGGAAGACTTCTTATCACCTTTGACCAGGACTACTGTCTGAGGGATATATATTTCCCTCATGCAGGCAAAGAGAATCATACAGATGGCCATAAATTCAGGTTTGGCTTTTGGGTGGATGGTTCTTTTGAATGGATTACAAAGGAATGGAATTTAAGGCTTGACTATTCCTCTGATACACTCATAACCCATGTGACTGCCCTTAATGAGAGGCTTAAGATAAGCCTTC
Source organism: Thermodesulfovibrionales bacterium (assembly GCA_049700155.1). Taxonomy (GTDB): domain Bacteria; phylum Nitrospirota; class Thermodesulfovibrionia; order Thermodesulfovibrionales; family SM23-35; genus JACAEY01. The sequence continues at coordinate 10,035 of JBNAVX010000058.1, read as the reverse complement.
ATTGCAATGACCTTGTGGATTACAGGGAAGATATTTACATAAAAAAGATAATTATTAAAAATCACACCTCAAAAGAAAGGGATGTCCGATTGTTCTTTCACCATGACTTTCATATCCTTGAGACACCAACAGGTGATACAGCCTATTATGACCCTGATGAAAGGGCGATAATTCATTACAAAGCTGACAGATATTTCCTTATAAGTGGCATAAGGGATGGAAGGCAGGGGATAGATGAATATGCAACAGGTATAAAAGAGTTTCACGGTCTTGAAGGCACATGGCGAGATGCAGAGGATGGAAGGCTTGAGGGTGCACCCATATCTCAGGGTTCTGTTGATTCAACAGTTTCACTGTCTTTAAAACTTTTACCAGAGTCAGAACAGACACTTTATTACTGGATGTGTGCTGGGAAAAACTATGCAGAGGTTAGCCGTCTCAATAAGATGATCTCAGGACACGGGATTGAGTACTTCATCAGAAGGACAGAGAATTACTGGAAGGCATGGATAAATAAAGAGGATATCGACCTTTCAGCACTGCCAGAGGATATTGCATCCGTTTTTAAGAGAAGCCTCCTGATTTTAAGGACAAATATAGATTCAGATGGTGCGATAATAGCGGGCAATGACTCTGATGTCCAGCACTTTGCAAGGGACACATACAGCTATATGTGGCCAAGGGATGGAGCCCTTGTTGCCTATGCCCTTGACCTTGCAGGTTATCATGGTATAACAAGGAGATTCTTTGAGTTCTGCCACAGAATAATAAAGAAGGGAAAGGAGTCAGTCGGATATTTCCTTCATAAATACAATCCTGATGGCTCCCTTGGAAGTTCATGGCATCCATGGATAAGAGATGATGCCAAGCAGCTTCCCATACAGGAGGACGGCACAGGATTGATCCTCTGGTCATTATGGTATCACTTTGACAGATACAGGGATATTGAGTTTATATCTGAAATTTATGAAGACCTTATAGTAAGGTGTGGGGATTTCCTTGCCTCTTATAGGGACCTTGATACAGGACTACCCCTTCCATCTTATGACCTCTGGGAAGAGAACTGGGGTATTCACACCTTTACAGTGTCAGCAGTATATGGGGGTCTTAAGGCAGCAGAGAGTTTCTCAGTGTTCTTCAGAGATAAGAAGAGGGCAGGTATATACAGTAAGGCTAAGGAAGATATAAAATCAGCAATGGCAAGGTATCTTTATGATGATAAAGAGAAAAGATTCTTGAAGTCCCTTATACCAGAAAACGGTTTTTACAGGCATGATAATACAATTGATGCAAGTATCTACGCACCTTTTTATTTTGGTGTTTTTGAGCCAGATGATGAAAAGGTTATAAATACTATGAAGGCAATAAAGGATCATCTCTGGGTAAAGACAGATGTAGGGGGTATGGCAAGATATTCTGGAGATAGCTACCACAGGGTTACCGAAGATACAAAATCCGTTCCAGGGAATCCATGGTTTATATGCACCCTCTGGCTTGCCCAGTGGTATATAGCAAAGGCTAAGAACAAGGAGGAACTGAAAGAGGTCATACCGGTCCTTGAATGGGTCACATCAAGGGCATTACCATCAGGTGTCCTTGCTGAGCAGGTTCATCCCTTCACAAACCAGCCACTCTCTATTTCTCCCCTCACATGGAGCCATGCTGCCTTTGTTGCAACGGTTCTTGAATATCTCTATAAACTTGAGAAGGTCTATGTCTGCCCAAGTTGTGGGATGCCCCTACAGAGGATAAATAGATAAGGGGATATTATGGGAATTAAAGAATTCGAGTCAAAAGTTATTGAGATAATCCAAAGGACTTATAATGTAAAAAGTTTTAGATTCATGCTGCCAGAATATGTTGACTTTAAGCCAGGTCAGTTTCTCTATGTAACTATAAAAATAGATGGACAGGAGGCATCAAAACACTTCTCTATCTCAAATTCTCCGACAGAGAAGGCTTATTTAGAGTTTACAAAAAAAATAACTGATAGTGTATTTTCCCGTGCCTTAGACAACCTGAAGATTGGAGATTGGGCAAGGATCAGGTTGCCTTTCGGAAATTTTACCTTTACAGGTGAATATGAAAAGATAGCCTTTCTTATAGGAGGCATAGGCATACCCCCTGTAAGGAGCATATGTAAATTTGTAACTGATAAAAGACTTGATACAGATGTTGTAGTCCTGTATGGAAATAAAACAGAAAGGGATATAATCTTCCATGAAGATTTTATTCAGATGGAGTCGGAAAATAATAAACTGCGGATTGTGTATATATTAGACAATCCTATAGACAAGAACTTATGGAAAGGAAAAATTGGATTTATTACTTCAGAAAGGATTAAGGAAGAAATTCCTGATCACAGCGAAAGAGTATTCTATACTTGTGGGCCACCGAAAATGGTGGATTACATAAAGACACTTCTACATAAGGAATTAGGAATTGAAGAAAAAAAGATTATATCTGAAAACTTTCCTGGATATTAAGTAACTTTAAAAAAGAGGTGAACATATGAAAAAAGTAGAAGACAATTATGAGAATGAGACGATATGTATCAAGTTTTGCGGCTCTTGCCCATCCTATCCAGGAGTAAAGGGAGAATTATTATTCTGCGCCAGGGGTAAGAGTGTATCTCCAAAGCAGAAATCAGGCTGCAACTGCGGACTCTGTGATATATGGAATAAATATGACCTGGATGATTTCTATTATTGCATCAAATAAAAATAAGGAGGTCTGTTATGTCAGAGAATCTTTACACAGAATTAAGGAGACTTAGCCCGAAAGTTACAAGTGGGCTTGTAAGAATGAGAGAAGAAACATTTAAGGATGCTGTAGTGCCTGCTAAATATAAGGTGCTTGCTGCTCTCGCAATTGTTGTAATCACAAAATGTGAACCCTGCGTAAAGGCATACACAAAGATGGCCTATCAACTTGGAGTGACTCAGGAGGAGCTGCTTGAGTTTTTGAATGTTGCCATGACAGAGGGAGGATGCCCTGGAGAACAATGGGCATTGAAGGCCTTTCAAGTTTATAAGGAATTAAAACAGGGCAAACAGATAGAGGAGGAGGTTTGCTGCAAACTTGAAGATATTAAATAGGTAATGTCAAAAGTTTCATGAAAAAAGAAATAAAATATGAAAACACAATGAGTAGATAAGACTAATCTATGTTTTCAAAAAAAAGGATTTCACTTTCTATTGTCATTGTCCGACTTGATCGGACAATCCAGAAAAATCTTCTTAATGGGTCACATCTTGATATTTGACAAATCAAGGGAAAACTATTATGATAAATCACCATGGCAAGGCCAGCGAGGATAGAGTACGAAGGTGCATTTTACCATGTTATGAATCGTGGAAATCGCAGGGAGGATATATTTCTTGATGATAACGACAGGCAGAAGTTTTACGAGATACTTGGAAATATAGAGAAAAGATATGGGATTATCATATATGTATATGTATTAATGTCCAACCATTATCATCTTCTGCTGGAAACGCCATTTGCCAACCTATCACGAGCCATACAGCGACTTAATGGAGATTATGCTCTATATTTCAGCAGACGCCACAAGAGTCCAGGTCACATATTTCAGGGCAGATACAAAGCCATGTTGGTAGAAAAAGACGCCTATCTATTGGAGCTGAGCCGATATATTCATCTAAATCCACTCAGGGCAGGAGTTGTTAGAAGACCCGAGGAGTACAGATGGAGCAGCCTTCCGGTGTATCTCAATAGAAAGATAAGATTGCCATTTAAATTACAATGGGAGTGGATACTGTCAACATTTGGGGGAAGAAGGAACATTGCTGCAAAGAAATATCTTGAATTTATAAATGAAGGGATAGAGGAGGAAAGAGATCCACGGGAGGAGGCGGCTGGAGGTTGGATATTGGGAAGTAATGACTGGGTAGAAGAAGTAATAAAGAGGTGGGGCAATTTTCCATCAAATGAATTAAGCGGCGTGAAACCAATAAAGAGAAGAGTTTCGATAGATGAAATTGAGAGACTTGTGTGTAAGGAATTTGAGGTTGGGGAGGGCGATATAAAGAATCTAACATACAATAACACAGCAAGGATGGCGAGTATTTATCTGGCTGTAAATTATTGTGGACTGACATTAAGGGAGGCAGGTCAAAGGTACGGAGGGATAAGTTACTCCGCGGTGGGGAAGGCAGCGAGTCGGTTTCAAGACCGTCTTGCAAAAGACCCGAGGTTGAATAAAAGGATTAAACAGATACTGTCCAATATCAAGATGTGACCCTTTACTACGTTTCAATTTTTAGTAAGGGAAAATAAAAACTATAGCTCAGGAGGGCAAAAATGCACAAAAAGGTGCTTGTTTTTCTTTTGTGCATACCTTGGTTACTAATCGGTTGTTTAGGAGCCGGTAGGAGTCTTGTTGTTGAAGAACGTGTAAAAGCTTTGCCATTTGAGCGTGCTTGGGAGATTGCTTTGAACAGCGCCAAACAGATGTGTGAACAGGCTAAAAAAATTAATCCTTATAATTTTCCCGTTATTGTCAGCTTAGGAACGAGCAAGGCAAGGTACATCATTACCTTGAGATATGACTATGACCCTGAAGCTGGAAGCATCGGTAAAACTCCTCCAAATGCTGGAAAAGTTTTAGCAAAGCAATTCGTCCCCCATTTTGGTGCACAATATTATGTTCATATTAAATTGATAACACAAGATGAGCAGGCTACTGGAATAAAAGTTGAAGTGACACAGATGAAGGGTGTAAAGAAAGAGAAATTTGACCTTGAAGCCGAGAATCTGAAGGAATACTACCTTTCTTTTTTAAGAAAAAATTGGAATCAATAGAAAGGAAATTGACTCCATTTTAATTAAAGTCCATAGTGTTGCCTGAGAAATATCAGTGAAAATTATCCGTGTTGCCTCATAAAAAAATCTAAACGAAAGCATAACATGAATTAACCTTTCTATGGCAGATATGCTTTGTAGTCTTTCTTATTTCTTCTTTTAAGATTATCATCTCAAGTAGTTTATTTTGCAGTCTTACAATCTCTCTGTGGAGCCCTGCGGGATTTAACTCTTTGTATGCCCTTTAAGTTCATCTTTAACTCTATCACTCTACAGACTATAGACTACAGATGATATGGTGTCTTTGGGAGATCGTATCTCTTTATGAGCTTACTTCCTATGAGAGAATAGACCCTTTAAGAAAATTTACATAAAAGACTTGACAATACCATTTTAACCATTCAGGATGTGATTTCTATCACTGAAGAAGTACTTCCACAAAGATAAATTATTGCAATTATTTAAAAATTTAGATGTATATAGAAAATTATTATGGATACGATTACATTTAATGCAGGACGTAAAATACCTTTCATAGAATTCATAAGACAAAACTTAAGAACCTTAAACCTAACAATACTTCTTATAGTCTTTCTCCTTTTATTTTTGGTAGTCAAGTCATTATATGCAATCCTTGATTATCTACCTGTTCCATCTTTGGTGACCATCTTAACCACAATAGCAGTCCTTGCTACTTTAAGTCTTTTTCTGACTAACAGGGCTTCAAACTTAGCAATAAAAAAGATAGAAGAGTACATTAATAAGCTGAATAATATTTTAACCACTTCAAAGGATATCAGAGAAATTGTCTATGGTGATTTGCTTCTTGAAAAGATTGTAGATAGCGCTATAAAAATCACAAATGCAAGTGCAGGTTGGGTATTAATGTCTTATGGAGACAGATTAGTCTTTAAGATAGTAAAAGGTATTGAAAATAACAGATTATTAGGAAAATCGATTCCTAAATCAATAGGCATTGGAGGTTGGGTTATGGATAACAATATGTCTTTAAGAATTGATGATGTAAGTAAGGATAACAGGTTTAACCCTGAGGTTGATAAAACAGAGGGCTATAACATAGAATCAGTCCTCTGTGTTCCACTTAAATTGAGCACAGGAACAATAGGGGTTCTGGAACTTATTAATAAAAAGGATGGTAATTTCAGTATTGAGGATGAAGAACTATTGTCATACTTTGCTGATCAGGCGGCTATTTCAATTCATAGGTCGAAGTTCTATGAGGATCAGAGAAACTTTGAGATCCATCTTACTGATATTCTCCTGTTTGCGATTGAAAACCTCACACCAGGAAAACACGGACATTCAATAAGGGTAGCAAAATATTGCAACATGATAGCTAATGCATTGAATATGTCTGAAGATGAAAAAAAGAGATTACATAGGGCTTCTCTATTCCATGACATTGGTTTCTTGAAGATAAAAAATGTTTCTTCTAAAGATGAATATAAGGCTCACTGCAAGATCGCATATGAAATGCTTAATCCGATAAATTTTTATTCTGATATAGCACCGATCATTTTACATCATCATGAAAGATATGATGGCAAAGGCTACCCTTCAGAACTGCAAGGGGAAGAAATACCACTGGAGTCAAGGATAATCGCTATAGCAGAAGCATTTGATACGATGATAAATAGTGATTCATATAAATTTACAGAAGGTCTGACCGATGTTGAAGAAATACCTTTTTCTGAAAGGCTTAATAGTGCTATCGATGAATTGAGAAATAATGCAGGTACTCAGTTCGACCCAAGACTCATTGATGTATTTATTAACTCAATAGATGAGACTTCTTTAGAAGGTTTCTGAAAGGATATCTGCAAGCCTTGCAAATTCCTTGATACCAATTGTCTCAGGTCTTCTATCAGGGTCTATACCTGCCATTATAAGCCTATCTCTTATATCCTTTCTTAGGCTTTTAAGAGAGTTGGAGAGTATCTTCCTCCTCTGAGAGAACGCTACTCTTATAATCTTGAAAAAAAGCCCTTCATCTTTTACAGTTACAGAAGGTCTTTCAAGTATTTTCATATATATGACAGCTGAATCAACTCTCGGAATAGGTCTGAATGCACGTCTTGGTATCATGAATTTAAGTCTCGGTTCAGCATAGTATTGAGCAATAATTGAAAGGATCCCGTAATCTCTTCCCCCTGGAGGAGCCACTATCCTTTCAGCCACCTCCTTCTGAACAGTCAGTGTCATAGATTTTAGATTGTCTCTTAAACTGAGAAATCTGAAGATTATAGGGGTAGTAATATAATAAGGAATGTTTGCAACCACCTTAAATTCCGGTAGTTTCTCATAAGGGTATTTAAGGGCATCTCCAAGAATTAACTCAATATTTTTACAATCTTTAAGATTTTTACTTAATTCTTCAAATAATTTATTGTCTATCTCAATGGCGATTACTTTTTTGACCCTTTCTGCAAGTAATCTTGTAAGCCTTCCTGGACCAGGTCCTATCTCAACAACAAGGTCATCCCTGCTTAACTGTGATACCTGTATAATCCTTTTGAGGATTGATGGGTCATACAGGAAATTCTGGCCTAAATATCTTCTTTTCATTTAAAAGGGACGAATACCACATCCCTTATCTCTGCTGGAGGACCTTCTTTTGATGGACCAAAAGCAGTGACCCTGTAGTTTCTTTTTGTCAGCGGGGCATCATTATCGATGAAAGTAGGTATAGTAGTCTCGCCAATGAATATATAACCACTGTCTGTTTCTCTGTAAACTTTGTAACCTTCTATCCATGTTTCAGGGACCTCCTTCCAGATGAGATATACTTTTTCTTCACTTATTACTGCCTGTAGTCCTTGTGGCGCTGATGGAACAAAATCAAAAGGGCTTACTGTAAGCTCTTCCGAAGGGGGACCCTCATTTCTTATGCCTATTTTTCTTAAGCTACGTATAGTATAGAAAACTGTTTTCCTGACATCAAAACTATCCCTGAATGAGGTATCTCTCAAGGGTTCATTATTAACAGGTGTTAGAGAATAAGTACCGGGTCTGTCACTTTTATATACATTATAAAGAATACCCTCGCCTGCACTTTTCCAGTTCAATGTAATAAAATTAAACTCAATACTGAAGGAGATCTTTTCAGGAGGCGATGGAGGCTCTTCTAACAGAACATCTATTATATTTGAGTCTTTGCTTAATACTCCTTTAAGATTTTCTGAGACAATCTTATATCTGTATTGAGTCCCTACTTTAAAATCAGTATCAATATAAGACCTCACATCAGGTGTAAAAAAGGCAATTCTACGAAAGTCTGTCTTTTTACCTTCTAAACTTTCTGTATCTGCCCTTAATAACTGGAATCCCTTTATTGTCTGTTCTTCACTAACTGGAAAATCCCAGAATAATAAAATCTCTGATTCTCTGTGGATTGCTCTGAGGTTTGATGGTGCAGTTGGCTCTTCATAAGACTTCAGGGTTGGTTCTCCCTTTTTCCCGCATGCTGATATTAAACAGCTTGCTATAAAAAGTATGCAGTAAAAAACAAGAAAAGATTGCATTTTCATTTTTAAATTTCTAATCTTATGTTTTTCTTCTAAGTTCAGATTAGGACGTCCTTTTAAATTGTCTTTCACTTTCTACTTAGTTCCCTTTTTAGCCTCTTTATCTGTCTTCTAACTTCATCTTGGGATGTTCCTCCAATTGACTTTTTTCCTTCCACTGATTTTTCTATCTTGATGACAGGATAAACATCATCTGATATTAGTGGAGAAAACTTCTTAAATTCCTGAAGTTCGAGCTCTTCAAGTCTCTTATTTTTTGAGATACAATAAAGGACAATCTCTCCAGTAATTTCATGTGCCTTTCTAAAAGGTAGCCCTTTCCTGACGAGATATTCTGCTAAATCTGTTGCTGTGGTATAGCCCTCTGAAGCAGCTTCATACATCTTTTTTGTATTAAACTTTATTTTAGGTAACATTTCATTGAGTATATTCAGACAGGCTTTGACTGTATCTACTGTATCAAATAAAGGTGGTTTATCTTCCTGCATATCTCTATTATATGAGAGAGGTAGTCCTTTCATAACAGTCAGAATAGAGAAAAGATTTCCATAAACCCTTCCTGTCTTACCCCTTATCAGTTCTGCCACATCAGGATTTTTCTTCTGAGGCATTGCACTCGAACCAGTTGCAAATGCATCAGGGATCTGTATAAATCTAAATTCTTCTGTTGCCCATAAAACAAGTTCTTCTGCAAGTCTTGAGAGATGCATGATGAGAATAGAGGCATCTGACAAAAACTCTATAACAAAATCTCTGTCAGACACTGAATCAATACTGTTCTGGGTTATACCATCAAAATTTAATATTTTTGCAACATATCTTCTATCTATAGGAAAAGTTGTCCCTGCTATTGCAGTGGCTCCAAGGGGAAGGACATTGATTCTCTTTAATGTATCTTTAAACCTATCTTTATCCCTCTGGAACATCTCAACATAGGCAAGAAGATGATGCGAGAGAAGGACAGGCTGAGCCCTCTGAAGATGTGTATATCCAGGCATGAAGGAATTAACATGTTTTGATGCTATTTCAAGAACTGTCTTTTGAAATCTATTTATAAGATATAATATCTCCTTAGACTCATATCTGAGGTACAATCTAAGGTCTAATGCTATCTGATCATTCCTTGACCTTGCTGTATGGAGCTTTCCAGCTATATCCCCTATCTTTTCCCCCAATGCTGATTCAATATTCATATGTATATCCTCGAGCTCAGGTCTAAACTCGAACTTATCTGTTTCAATCTCCTTAGCTATCTCTTTTAAACCGTGAATTATCTTTAAAGAATCTTCCTTTGAAATAATCCCCTGTTTGGCAAGCATCTTCGCATGAGCAATACTACCTTCAATATCAAACCTCCAGAGTCGGTAGTCAAAAGAGATGGACTCTGTAAATAGCTCAGTGATCTTTGATGTGCCTATTTTAAATCTTCCTGCCCATGGTTTTTTCATAATTTTAAACGTAGCTTTTAATTTGACAATGCATAATCGCAGAGTATAATATACCAAAACTCAAATAAAGATAAAGATTTATAACCTAAACCACTTAATTCATAAATTTATGAGTAACTGGCAGATGCAGTATTCTCGCTCATTCTCGGCTCGATTAGAATCAAGCCTCCGAGGTAAATTCTTTCTTCGAAAGAATTTAAATCCGCTCAAATACTACA
>JBNAVX010000057.1:0-15702 GCA_049700155.1 Thermodesulfovibrionales bacterium | reverse complement strand
CAAAACTCAACAAAACGCTGGAAGTTTGTCTTCATGCACCATCTTTTTGGTGGAGGAAATGCATATGGTAGAGGTGGAGCAGCTTTTGCCTCTGATTATGAACAGGCTCAAATACAATCATTAGCTGAACAATATGGGGCACATATTTTTTATGGACATGACCACCTATTAGCAAAAGGATGGGCTAATGGCGTTCTTTATTATTGTTGCGGCTGTGCCTGGGGCGCACAGTTTGATTACAAAAATTATGAAACGCTTTATCCTGATGGGTATACTTCCACGTCATGCAATTCTAATCCTCCTGCATGCGAGAATAATGGTTATGTAGTTGTGGAGGTAACACCTACTCAGGTTAAAATCCAGTATAAGAGCTACCTGGGTTATGTGGTAGATGAGATGGTGATTACTTAAATGTAATGACTTCAATAAAGACAGGCTTTTCCCCTAAATCAAAGGTGACTTTTCCGTTACTTACTTTTCTAACTTCCATCTTAAAGAACTTAGGGTATTCCTTATCCTTCAAATCCTTCCCCCATTCTGCATTGGGAATTGTTTCTGTAACTTTTACTGAATCAACATTTCCAAGGTCTGTACTCATTGTCTTTGTCTTAATAGGCTTCCTCTCATCAAAATAATCCCACCATGCTATATAGAGAGATTTGCCATCTTTCTTAGGGATTTTATAAAGATAAAGATGGTCAGAATTAGTTCCTTCATGAATAGTTGAAATGTTTTTCCAATCTGTCTCTTTGATTTTTTCAACCAAGAATTTATATGTCCAATAGGAAAGTTTTTTCACTCCATCACCTTTGTCATACTTATCACCCTTGGGAAATCCATTATAAACAAGACCCTGATAGCACCAGAAATGGTTTGGGTTACCCTGCCATTTTTCACGTTCTCTAACCTGCGACCAGGCAGTTCTTATCCCTCTTGATAAAAAATAAATAGCCCTCCTGACCAGATATCCTGCCTGTTGTGTCTCACTTTGATATTTAAGATATCTGCCATGGTACTCAGTTTCTAAATATTCTCCTGTATAAGTTCCTCCAGCTCTTGCTGTAACTATTTTCCTTCCAAATAAACCATATTTTTTGAATATATTTAAAAATTCATCAACAGTGATAATTTTTTTTCTCATTGTTCGATTAAAACGATATTCATCATAAAAACCAAAGTAATGGAGGTCAAAGCTATCAAAATAGTTATTGTTCTTCGTATTTTCTTTTCCAAAAATAGGATGCTGTGAACTTAGAAGAGGCAAAATATTATTTAGGAATCTTTTAGAAAGGGTGCTGGGCATATCTCCACCTATACCAACAGTAGCTTGAGGGTCTATTTCTTTAATGGTTAAGTAAGATATTTTCAGAAGCTTCACATAATCTTCCGGAATTTTTTTATATTCAATACTGGGTTCATTAAAAACCTCCCACCTGTGAACTTTATTTTTATACCGATTAACAAGTTCTCTGAGAAAATTCTTATATAGCCTGAAACTTTTGCTATCAGTATCACCCCCGGGTATATAGTCGTTTTTGCCTACTTTTATGCTACCTTCAATATACCATTTTGTCTTAGGATTTATATTAAACACTATATCCAAGTCTTTGAAAATATCTTTAACAAGAAAATCTGGCTCATCCCAATCAAAAACTCCTGGCTTAGGTTCAACTTTTTTTCTAAAAATATTTGCATTCACCCATTTTATACCTAAATCACTTATATATGGCTTTATAAAATAAGCTTTTTCTTTTGGTGCCGAGTCATCATAAGGATTATTGATGCCAAAAGGGACGTCTTCTGCCAGACAATAATTACCATAAATAATAAAAGTTATCCACAGGATTGCAAACAATAAAGTAATCTTAGCCACTATACCTCTCATATATGACTTTAGTATTAGAAGTAGTAGGCGAATCATTATTTTTTCTTGGCATGTAAACTTTTAAGAATGCAGCAGAGAAACCCAGAAATCCCCAAAAAATTGGGTCTATCAGGTTAATAGGCCGAAAGAAACATTGAAGTAACAAAACAAAAAATGCACTTACAATGGACTTTGCCATCAAAGCAGATATCTTATCTCTGTTTAATACAAAAAACTGATTGAAGCTCCATGCTATCTTGTATGTCCAGAATAAAAGAAGCATCAGTCCTATTAAACCAAATTCGCTGAGAATATATAGATATAAATTATGAGCAGCTATAAATTTAAGTCCAAGTTTTTCAGTGGTTTCAAAATATGAGCCTATTCCATTGCCTATGATAGGTGATTGAAAAAAAAGATTCACAGCAATTCCCCAGTTCTGCCATCTTGTGCTTATTGCGACTTCCGGAGGCAAGAAGAAGGACTGTAATCTGTTCCATAGAGCTTCTAAGAACCCCCCTGAAGCCAACAAAATTAATAAAAAACCTCCAACAATTGCGGTACCAAGAAAACTAAACAGAATTTTTCTATTATGCCAACTTAGATATATAAGTGCAATAAATAGTCCAAGAAAACTTTTTCTCGAAAAAGTAGAAAGTAGTACAAAAAACATAAATGGCAGAAAAATCCAGAGAAAAACCTTCCACTTTTTAGATTGTGTGGACACAAATTTGAGAAGTGCAATAACAATAGATAAAGACAATATAAATCCGAGAGTGTCCGGGCTCGTGAATAATGCGCTAGCTCTAACATCTCGAGTCAAACGAGTAAAAGTTTCCTCTTCTATAACTATATTAGATGCAGCATTTATCCCATAAATCACAGTTTCGTAGAAGCCTATGATAGTAAAAATAACGGCCATTATAATCCAGGCTGATAGCAAAAGATTGAAATCTTTTTTGTCCTTGATCATATGCAGGTGAAGGTAATAGATAATAATACCAGGGATCATCTTAATAATTTGGTATACTCCTCTGGAAACAGTTGGTGTCCAAAACAAGGATAACAAAATCCAGCTAAAGAGCAGGAATATTGCTATGTCAGAACTGGTACCATAAAGGACAAGCTTGTTTTCACGGATACACATAAAAATCCAACACAAAAAGGCAAGTAAGAAGAATGGTTCAAAAAGAGTGATATCAGCCGGGCCGATACTATAGAACTTGAGAGGGTAATTAGGTAAAAAAGGAATCACGAGCAGTAAACCCAGAATAGGCTTGGAATATAAGATGAGAAACAATAGTATAATTGTAATCAAGAGCAAATTATATGGGATAGGTATGATTATAGCGGATAACCCTATAAGAATTTGAGAGAGGATTATTACTATCCATAAAGTCTTATGTTCTAATGGAAGCCTCTTTGTAATCATTATACATTAAGAACTATATTTTTCTTTTCGTTCCACGTAAACAGACTGAATAATATTTTTTATCTCATTTTCTTTTACAGACGATAACTTCTTTCCAAGGTCATATCCCATAAGGATAGAATTGCTCATTGTATTATATGAAAACAATCCCTGTCTGCCAATTGTGATGATTTTATCAAGACTGCCCAAATAGTCTAATACCTTATCAAGAACCATATTATAATGGATATCGTACACAGGATAGGCATACGGAATCCTTAGCAACGAGTATTTTTCTACCTCATCTATTTTTATAAACCCATTAGTTTCCAGTTGTTTGATAACATCCTTAAAGATAACTTCTGAATCTTTTCTAAAGATTTCTTCATCTTCAAAGCATGTAATCTCAACACAGAGGGACGTCTTTCCTGATGGAGCCATTGACTTATCAAGATTTTTAAATTCTGTAATTCTCCTGAAAGGAAATCTATTTTCAGTAAAATATATACACTGGTAATCAAGAACCTTTTCTTTTCTCAAACATATGAAAAGCAGGATTAAAGCCCTGTATCTCAAAGAATCTGCAAGTCTTAATATTTCTTCAGGTGGTAAAGGTCTCAGCATTTTCAACATGTTAGTTACAGGTATTGTAGAGATGAGAAAATCACCATCTATTATCTCTTCCTTTTTATCTTTTTGAATGGTTACAGAAATCCCTTCCTGATTTTGTTTGATACTTTTAGCTTCTGAATTAAAAAATATCTCTCCACCATGCTGTTTGAACCTGTCTGCAATATGAATAGCAAGGTGGTCGATTCCTGAATGAGGGTAATTGACGACCTGTGCCTTTAAACTCTTTTCCTCTGTTAATGCTCTTAATGCAAATTTTATAAGATTGACATCATTCCATCTGGCAAGGAATTTCAACTTCTGTATCCCCCAGTCTTTTGAGACATCCCTTGCTGAAATACCATAAAGGCTATGAATATAACCTCCGAGTGACATGTAATTATATATACGCTTCCCAACTGAATGGATAACCCAGTCCTCAACATTATCAATCGAGGAATCATTAGATTTTTTCAAAATATTTCTAAAGAGGAGGTCAAATACTGTGCAAGGGATTTTGGCTGGCTCCATGTGCAAAAGAAGGTCTTTCGGGTCAAAAGGAAATTTAAAATACCTGTTTCTGACATATATCCTCTCACCTGTTCTTTTTATTGGCATTAAATTGAGTTCAGGGGTTAAGTCTTTTAATAGGGGAAGGACTTTCGATCCAAAAATAAAATGAGGACCATAATCAAAGGTATAACCATTTATCCTGAAAGACCTTGCTAAACCTCCGACCTCTGCCTCTTTATCAATAATTATTACATCATTACCATTTTCTGCTAATGCTACACCACACGATAAACCAGATAAACCAGCCCCAAGAATAATGAATTTCATGCTAATCTATATATCCAAGACCCTTAAGTGCCTTTGCCACTTCTTTTTCCTCTTCTTCTCTTTCATACGTTATGTCAGGTATCTTTGAATCTCTTTCTATAGGGTAGTCAATATACTTCACAGGGTTTTTTATCATAAAATCTTCATTGAATATCTCTGTTACCACCCTGCCATCCACTGCTTTTGGGACTCCTAAACCCATAGAATAGAGGATAGTAGGATATAGGTCTGTTATGCTCAAAGGCGCTAAAGAGAGACCTTTTTTGATAGCCTTGCCATAAGCTATAAATAATCCATTTAATCTGTGGACTCCATTTACAAAGAAGTCACGAGGGTCTTTTTTAGATACAACCTTTTTGTATGTTTTTCTCCTTGGATAGGGACCACCTTTTATCTGGTGAGCAAAATCCTTTGTGCAGATAATAAGGTCAGGTGCTGTATTTAAATAAGGTCCTTTATATAACTCTTCTCTTCTGTAAACTCTTTCTATCAGCTTATCACCTGTTTCGGGGTCTTTAATTTTTTCAAGTTCTTTTATTAAATAATCTCTTAAATCCTCATAATCTTTTTTATCAACAATTCCCTCTTTATCTCTTCCTTTTAAATTTATCCTTAAGGTAGCAGGATGTTCACCTGAAAAAACCTTTGTTGTAGTCCAGTCTATTAAAGATCTTCGTACATACCCCTGTAGCCTAACCCTGAGCCCTGGGGAAAAATGCATAAGTGTATCCTTGATTTCTGATGCCAGTTTTTTTGAAAAGAAAGTCAACAAAAAATTAATAATTGCTCTTTTGATTTTAGTAATAAGGGCTACCTTTTTGAAATTGAGAAGACCTTTTTCTCTTAGCCACTCATCAAGAAAAAAGACAATATCTGATGAAGGACCAGCTCCATGGTCAGACATTATGAAAAGTATTGATTCATCTTTAAGGTTATTTACAATCTTACCTACAGCTTCATCCACTCTTTTGTAAATAGTCAGAATTGCATCCTTGAATTCATTATCGCCTCTCATATATCTCCAGAAGTGATGTTGAACCTGGTCAGTTGCTGAAAAATTGACAGCAAAGAAATTCCAGGGGTAATTCTGCATAAAATATAAGACAACTTTTTCCCTGGCATCTATCATCTTAAGAAGACCATCTATAGCCATCCTTCTCTTATCATCGTTGTCCAGATAACCTGCTCCCACATGCAGATGAATAACATAATCCTTTGTAATTTTATATAAAAGTTCTTTTATCTCCGCTGGAAAAGTGAAATTTGAATCCTCCCCTGGGGAATCCATACCCCCAATTAATACTCCATTCCCTTCTTCTGGTGGATACATCATGGGGATGTTTATCAGGATTACCTTCTTATTCATTTCACTGAGAATATTCCAGAGGGTTTTTGTCTTTAAACTCCTGTTGTTTACAAACTGGAAGGAATAATCACTGTCAGACTTTTGTTTGAAGCCAAAAACCCCATGTTTTCCTGGGTTTACTCCAGTCATGAACGAACCCCAAGCCTGTGGAGTAAATGGCAAGATTACTGAATTGAGAGTTGCTCTTGTTCCGTTTTCTATGAGCCTTTTTATATTAGGTAGGTGACCTCTTTCAATAAACTGGTCAATCAAATCGAAAGTTCCACCATCAAGACCAATACAAAATACCTTCACCTTCATCCTACCCTATATATCCTAAGCCTTTTAAACTATCTAAAAGCTTAGACTTATCTTCATCACTGTAAATGTCCTCTCCTTTTTCTTCTTTATAACCTTTTACCCTTTCGAATCTCACAGGATTAGCTTTTATAAATTCAGGTTTAAAAGCCCCTTCTGCAATTTTTCCATCTACATCATCAGGTATAGGAATCCCCATCTGGTAAAGGACTGTCGGAAATATATCAGTTATATCCACAGATTCCAGTTCTGCTCCTGAAATACAATCAGGGCCTTTCATAATAAATATTCCAAACTGTCTATGGGAACCGCTTATCTTTCGCCAGTGTGCATCTTCGGATAAAAAATTTCTTTGCATTAAGCCTTTCTTTCGAAAGAATTTAGGACTAATATAATATTTATCTTCAGGCTTGAGGATAATATCAGGGAATTCTTCAACACTGTTACCCTTAAATATTTCTTCTCTTTTATAAACACCCTTGAACACAGGTTGACCTGTATCCGGGTCTTTTAATCTCTTTATTTCTTCTACTATCGTATTTCTTAAAGGCTCATACTCATCTAAATCAACAGTACCCCGAGGGTATTTTCCTTTAAGATTTATTCTAAGACCTTCAACTTCTCCTGCAAATACCTTTGTCTTTGACCAGTTGATGCTTGAGAACCGAAGATAAGTAGCAGTCTTTGATGCAGCAAATGGCAATATCTTCATCAACAATCCCTTCATCTCAGGTGGGATAGTTTTGAGTAAAAAAGAGATGACCTTTCCTTTGAGCAGATACTTAACATCATCCAGAAATACTTGTAATCTATTTTTACTATCTTCACCTATCTTTGAGAGATATCCTGAACTCTTCAGCCATTCATTCACAAATATTGATTTCCCTGTTCTTGGTCCAGCTCCGTGATCAGACATAATTATCAGTGCAGTATCATTCCAGTCAATATTATCGCAGATTGTTTTTACGACTCTATCAAGTTCACGATATACTGACTTAATTGCATTCTTAAGAACAGGGTGGCTGTCTTTTTTATGTTCTGGATGGTTCTCATCCATATATCTCCAGAATTGGTGCTGGACATTATCAGGACTATTGAATCTCACTGCGAAAAAGTCCCATGGATATTTATTCATCAGGTGTAGGACTACCTTAGACCTTGCTCTTATTGCAGATGTAATGAAATCTAATGCCTTTATCCGTCTCTTATCAGTATGGAGATATCCGCCAAGGTGAAGATTTATTTTATAGTCCGGTGCAACTTTAAGAATCTCTTCCCTCAGTTCAGGTGGATAAGTAAATTGGGAACTTGTGCTCGGTGCATCCAGTCCACTTACGAGAAGACCATTCACGGGTTTCGGCGGATAAGTCATGGGTATGTTCATGACAATAACTTTTTTCCCTTTTTCGCTGAGTGTTTCCCATAAAGTTTTAGCTTTATTATGGGAGCCATAAACCAATTTCAATTCATAACTGTCAGAGGACATCTTTGTAAAACCAAGTATTCCATGTTTACCCGGGTTTTTCCCTGTAGCAAATGAAGTCCATGCAGGAGGAGAATGTGAAAGGATTGTTGAATTAAGTTTAGCACGGACTCCTTCTTGTATAATTGAAGCCAGATTTGGAAGCTCACCTTCCTTTATAAATGGATCAATCAAATCAAATGTTGCACCATCAAGACCAAGAATAAATACCTTTCTTTTTTGAATTGAATTCATCTACTTGCCCTCTTTTGATATATTTTTAAATCTAAGTATCCAAGAATTTTATGAAAAATCTCCTTGAACAACTCTATTTCATTATGCTCAAATGCCTTCAATAAAAAAAGAAACAGGAAAAAGACACCAACACCAGCAGGTGTAGATAGGAAAGGACTCAGATGGTTCAGAAAACTAACAACTATAACCATAGGAATGGCTGAAAGCAAAGGCTTTGGAAGTACACGCCTCCATGATATAACACCCATAGTTTTTGAAATAAAAAGATAAGCTGATATTAAGAGACTCAACTCGGCTAAAAGTGTGGCAATTACTGCACCGAAATATCCATAAAAATAAATCAGAACAATATCCAGAATAACATTTATACTCAGACAAATAGCCATTGCCTTTGTAGCAAGAACCTGTCTATTAGATGCACTGAGAAACTTGGTGAACAATTCATTAAAGAACATAATTCCCCATACTATACTGAATATCTGTAAAACAGGAATGGACTTAACAAACTCTTTACCCAATACCACGTGTATAATCATATTAGAAAAAGAGAACATTACCACTACAAGAGGAATCACCATTATTAACATGAACTTAAAACTTTTTTCTAATACTTGACTTACAGCTTCTTTTGATTCTACTGCCAGCCTTGAAATCATCGGAAATATAGCCTCTGTAATGCTCTGAGGAACAAGGACAAGGGTTAATATTATTCTATATGGGCCATGATAAATTCCTACCTCAGCCCTTGTCCTCATCAATTTAATCAATATAGTATCAACTCTAACACTTGCTTTCTGTAAAATCCTGTTTACACCAATCGGAAAGCCTTCTTTAACAAGGTAATATGCAAGAGATGGATTAAGATTGAATCGCAACTTAAAGAAATTTTTTTGAGTCACAATAATCCCGAAACTTATACGTGCAATGTAAGAAAAAAGCAATGCCCAGAAGATACCATTAAGCCCATAATCGAGATGGATAAATAAAGCAACAAACAGGAGATATGAAGTCCCCTCTACAAAATGAGATAGTGCAGCATAACCCATCCTCTCAAAAGCGATATAATTCGCAAGAAATATATCTCCAATAAAGAAGACTATTACAGCAACTGCGCTAATATAAGTGGCATTGATAACCTGTCTATCATTACTCATAAGATTTATTGTTAGTGCTATCCCGAGAAATGTGAACACGCTGAGTAGGACTTTTGCAAAGGATGAAGCCCAAAAGATATCATTTGCTTTTGTGAGATTGCGGGACATTTCTCTAATTCCTATCCTATGTATTCCCATATCTGTTATCACCATAAAGACAGTGCATACAGCCAGAATAAAGGCGTAGTCTCCAAACCTTTCTACCTTCAGATAACGGGCGATTAAACCGACTGCAAAAAGACTCAAGAGTGCATGATAAACCCTTCCTATTAAGATTGCTAAAGAGTTTTTCATGATTTTTATTGATTGACTCATTACTTCTTATATCTCCAACTGAATATAATCTCTGAGGAGAGAAAATTATCAGTCAATGTAACCAAGCCCTTTTAGTCTATCTTTAATAGCCGATGTCTCTTCCTGATCAAAGCTCTTTGGAATCATCTCCTCAGTCGAGATAGTAAATCCTTTCTTAATTGGATTCTCCTTTAAATACTCTTTGTTGAAAGCATCCTCAATCACCCTGCCGTCCATATCATCTGGAATAGGAATACCAAGAAGATAGAGGACAGTAGGAGCAATGTCGTAAATCTGTGCACCTTCTATAACTTTGTTTCTCTCAAAATGTTTACCATAAGCAATAAATATACCATTGTCACGGTGGATACCACTTGGTCTTATTGTATTCTCTGACGAAAGTAGTGATCTTTCATCAAGAATTTCAAGGAAATCTTTGTTCTTTCCCATCTTGCTCGGACGATGAACATAAAGAAACCTATTCCACTGAAACACTATGTCAGGTGCTTTAAAAGCCTCGGGACCATGATAGATATCCTCTCTTTTAAAAACCTCACCCACTATAGGAAGCCCTGTTTCAGGACAATGTAAATTTTTTAATCTCCCTATAATCTCATCCCTCACCTCTTCATATTCTTTACCAGGTTTAACAATGCCTATGAACTCACGCCCTTCAGTATTTATGAAAATAGCAGGGTGGTTCTCGCGAGAATAAGCCTTTGTTTTTGACCAGTCAATCCCTGGCAAAAGAAGAACAGAATCTGCTTTGTCTCTGATTCCAGGAAACATACGAATTATGAACTCCTTTGTCTTTCTTGGAAGCAATTTCTTAATCTCGTTTGACGTCTGCTCAAGGAGGCTATACTTTATTTGCCCCAATCGAGAAGAGACCTTATCTGAGTCTTTATAATGAAGAAAACCTTCTTTATTTAACCAGCGATTTATATACATTGTTCGCCTTGTGGAAGGTCCTGCGCCATGGTCAGACATGATAATTACAGATGCGTCCACTGCATTCTCTAATAATATCTGGATACTTTTATCAATCTCCTGGTACACCTGAAGTATTGCATTACTATAAGGAAGATTACTCTGATACTCTGGCCTTGTCGGGTCAATATACTTCCAGAAATGGTGTTGCACCTTATCAGTGGCTGTATAAACAACCATAAATAAATCCCAATCCCTGCTTTTCATTAAATATCTGGCAGTAGAAGTTCGAATTTTAACCATCTCAAGGAGTTTTTGTAGGGCAATATCTGGTCTTCCACGTCTTATATATCCCCATATACCTGGCTCTAAGATATATCCACCTACATTTTTATAAATCTCCTCCATTAGCCCTTTTGGATATGCGAAATTACTATCTATACCAGGGGAATCAAGACCTGAGAGGAAGACACCGTTAACTGCTTCAGCAGGATAGGTCATTGGAACATTCATTACACCAACTTTTTTATCTGCATCACTTATTAGTCTCCATAGACTTTTTCCTTTCCTGTAACTTGCATTAAGGAAGCGAACACCATAACTATCCTCACGTGTCTCAAAAAAATCATATATCCCGTGTTTGCCAGGATTTTTTCCAGTAATGAAGGATGACCATGCCTGGGCGCTATTTGATAGTGGTGTTGACAGTAAATTCGACCTTGTTCCACCTTTTATGCATTCTGCAAGAACAGGAAGTTTTCCTTCCTCAACCCATGGATCAATCAGATCAAACGTTGCACCATCAAGACCTATGACTAAAACTCTTCCCATCTTCTTCTTACTCTATATAACCGAGACTCCTCAGTCTTTCCTCAACATGAGAAGCCTCTTTATCCGTGAAAGGTCTGCTTATTCCTGTCTTCAAATCAGAAGGTGGTTCAGTATATCGGGGTGGCTTGCTCTTTATATATGATGATATGATAGCTTCCTCCAATACCCTTCCATCCATATCAGAAGGGATAGGAATATCCATAAGATAAAGAATCGTTGGGGCAAGGTCTATGATTCTGGCTTTTTTTATTTCATAACCTTTCTTGATATTTCTCCCCTTCATAAAGATGATACCATTCGGCCTATGGTTACCGCCTTTTTGCAATTTTGACCAATCAGCATAATCACTGTGGTAAAGACTCGGCTCAAATAATGACCTATCCCTATCTCTATACCCTGGCCATGAAGTATATTGATGATTTTTCCATATCACAAGGAGATCAGGGGCATGAGCCATACAATCACCATGATAAACCTCTTCTCCCCGATATACTATATCAACTGCTGGTTCTTTAGTATCAGGATCAATTATTTTCTTTAACTCCTCAATAAGCCAACTTCTTAAGTTCTCATATTCATATCCTGGCGAAACCGTGCCATTTGGGAATTTACCTTTAAGGTTAATAAACAAATTTGTGCTCTCCCTGCCGAAGGACCAAACTTTTGTCTTTGACCAGTCGATATCAGAAAAAACGATTTTTGATTTCACTCTCTGTCTCAGTCTTGGGAATCTCCTTTTTAACCACTCAAGACATGCAGGAGGCAGAGTTACCTTTATCATATGGTGCATCTTCTTAAGGATTTCGAGATAATAGTTCTTCCTCTTTGAGTCTGCATATTTTAGAAGTCCTTTTTCCTCAAGCCATTTGTTAATAAAAACTGCTTTGTAACATGGTCCTGCTCCATGGTCTGACATAATAAATATATTTGTATCCTGTGGAATTTTTGAAAATAGTTCTTTTAGGACTGAATCCATCTTTATATACATATCCTGAATTATATGCCCATATTTCTCCCTTTCCTTTCTTGTGATCGTTGTAAAAGCAGGGTCTGTATATTGCCAGTAAGCATGCTGAATTACATCAAGCTCTCCAAAGACCATCATAAAAAAGTCCCATTCATATCTATCCATCATGTAGTGTGTAAGCTTTATCCTGAAATCAAAGAGGGATTCAATATGTTCAAGAAAAGAATCAGGATTATGTCCCTGTGGATAGTCACGTAGTTGATATTTTCCGACATTCTGAGTAATTTCCTTTAGAATTTCTGGTGGATAGGTAAAATCTGAATCTATTCCTGGTGAATCAAACCCTGAAATAAGAACTCCATTTACAGGCTCAGGGGGGAAAGTCATTGGCACATTTAATACAACTACTTTCCTGCCAGCCATACTCAGGAGTCTCCAGATAGAGAGACCTTTTCTCATTCCACCATAAGTATACTCAAGCTCGTAGCTATTTGGTTTATGTATCACAAAATCATATATACCGTGTTTTCCAGGGTTTTTGCCTGTTATAAAAGACGTCCACGCAGGGGGACTGAGTGGATGAATCGTTGATGCTAATTCTCCCCATACACCTTCTTCACATAGTGTTTTAAAAGTCGGAAGCAAACCTCTATTAATTAAAGGGTTAATAATATCAAGGGTAGCTGAATCCAATCCTATAACAAATACTTTAGCTTTATTGTCCATAAGAAAACTTATGCTTCAGCTTATTATTCAGAACCATGCATAGTCTCTTCAGGAGCCAGAAATTCCTCAAAAACTGTGAGAATCTTTCAGGTCCTAATATCATCCTCTTTATCCTTTGTTTTATGTGAGGAAAAGAAGAATAATAATCAAGGTATGAGTTCTGAACAGCTTCTCTTATCTCTTCTTTTGAAAGCCCTGGGTAATTAAGGACTCCTCCAGTAACTCCATCAAAATCTTCCCATCTGTTATAGCTCATCCATCCATTCTTAATCGCCTCTTCCCAGAATCTTGTTCCTGGCAAAGGTGTGCAAATGCTGAATTGAACTGAATCAGGGGCAAGTCTTTTTATAAACTCCCTTGTCTGACGGATAGTCTCTTTTGTCTCATAAGGGGTTCCTATCATAACAGTAGCATGAGTCATTATGCCCACTTTTTTTGTTACAGCAAATGCATGTGTTACTTCATCCAATACCTTCTTTTTATCAATTGCATCAAGGGTCTCCTGAACACCTGATTCAACACCATATTTAATCAGAAAACAACCTGACTTTTTCATGAGTCTGATCCTTTCTTCAGTAACCCTATCTGTCCTTGAAAGGCAACCCCAGGTTATATTCAAACCTCTCTCTAAAAGTAGTTCACAGAATCTCTCAACCCGCTTCCAGGAAGCTGTAAAATTATCATCTTCAAAATAAAAGAACTTTGCACCAAAATTATTCTTTAACCATTCTATCTCATCAATCACACATTCCAATTTTCTCAATCTGAGCCTCTGCTGAAAAAGAACCTGTGGATAGAGACAGAAAGAACAGTTATAATTACAACCCCGACTACTCATTATAGTAGCAACAGGCCTTTTAGTCTTCGGAAACATTGATTCCCAATAAAGATTTATATCAACCAGATCCCAGGCAGGGTAAGGAAGAGAATCTAAGTCCTTGATGAGTTCACGCCTTCCTGTTGAAAAAATCTCACCGTCTTTTTTATAGACAATTCCCTTTACTCCTGAGAGGTTATTTAAATTTAATGCGATATCACGAATTGTTTCATCATATTCACCCAGGGCTATGATATCAATATTATTGACATTTTTTATTATATCTGTAGCAAGAGCAGTAACATGTGGTCCAACTGCTATAATTAAAGGATTCAATGACTCCTTCAGTAACTTAATTAACTTTAGATCGTGGTCAAAACTTGGGGTTGAAGTATTAACTACTACTATCTCAGCGCCATATGTTTTTAATTCATCTAATAGTCGATCATAGCTAAGCTCTAAGACAGGGGCATCCCATAGTTTCACATCAAAGCCTGCTTTTCTCGCTACAGAGGCTGCATACATCTGAAACAATGGAGGTGGATTTATATTACCGCCAGGATTTTTATGTGCCCATCTCTGTGTTCTGTGTCCATGGTGAGGCCATGGCCCGTCCACAAACGCTATTTTCATAACTTTAAACCTTCAATAGCTTTATTTAAATAATTTCCTACAATATTCCAGTCATAATTCTTTACCAGAAATTCTCTTGCGTCAGGTCTTTTAAGACCATTCTCTGTTACATAAATTATTTTTCTGGCAAAAGATTCTACATCTGGTTTACAAAGATGACAGTATTTACCAAAAACTTCTCTGGTTGCTCCAACCAAATGACCTATTACTGATAACTTCATAGATAAATATTCCATAACTTTAAAGGAAAACCTCATTCTGTTTTCAAGAGTATCTTCCATAAATATCAAGCCATAATCTGCAATACTGAGATACCTTGGAACCTCATCCTGCTCAAGCCTTCCAGTTATTAAGACATCTTTTAACCCCAATTCTTTAATTAAACTGCGATAATAATCTTCTAAAGGGCCACCTCCTCCAACTATGATGAAACATACATCTGGCATCCTCTTATAGACTATTGAATATGCTTTTAAGATGTAATGGAGGTCTTTGGAACTCCCGATAGTAAAAGAACCAAGAAAACAGAATACCTTTTTATCATCTACATTCATTTTTTTTCTTTCAATTGATTTGTTGAATCTGGCTGGATCAAAAAGTGAGGTATCAACCCCTTGCGGGACAAAAAAAACTGTTTTATCACAATAAGTCTTTAAATAGTTCTGAAGATAGTTATTATGTGTGGTGAGAAGGTCAGCATACTTAGGCATAATACGCTCACCTAAGGCAGTAAATTTCTTATTCAACCAGTTCTTCTGCCATTTTGAATCTATGTCATCAAAGTCAATAATAACCTTCTTCCCTCTCATTTTTGCTATTATAAGCGTCGGTAATGTTATCAGCCATGGTTTTTGTAGGAATAAAATGTCAAAATCCATTTTTAAAGATAAAATGAGATATTTGAATATTGAAGATAACAATCCAATAAATGTATCTTTCTGTTTAATTTTAATAGCACCAGTATTCTCAAAATTTGGCTCCACATAATAGACAACATTATCATGTGATAAAAGTCTGGACAGGTTTCTGGAGCGATATGTGCTACCATGCCTTGATTGTAAGACATTGATGAATAGTATTTTCATTATGTCTTCTTCATTCCCGATATCTTAGTCCTTTATTATTCTAACATTCTAATGATAAGTTTGTAATAATACTCACCTTATCATTGCTGTCCAAAAATAATCTAATTTCATAAAACAAACCTAACACACCCCTTAATCCCCTCTTAATAGAGGGGATATGT
>JBNAVX010000056.1:0-15768 GCA_049700155.1 Thermodesulfovibrionales bacterium | reverse complement strand
GCATCAGTTTTCACAAAACCTATTGGCTTTAATTCAATTTTGTAGGACATTTTTAATCTGTATTAAGGGTTTCCAATACTGAGCAAAGTATAAACTCAACTTATTTTTCATATCCAGCCCCATCTTTTTTCACCATCCTTTGTTACCATGTATCAAAAAGTCTCTTTATATTCTTCATTTCCTCTCTAAAAGAATTTGTCTTCTTAAATTGAATATCTTTATATGTCTTTATCTCAAACTCTTTTGATGATTCCTTCATCTTTATCGCTCCATCTAAATCTGTTCTGAGTATTCTTAGTCCTTGCAAAGTATCAAGGGTTTCACTATGGGGATGACCAAAGGGATTATCATGACCAACACTAATAACTGCAATCTGAGGAGAAACCAGTTCAGTAAAGTCATTGTGTGCAGAGGCTTTGCTACCATGGTGTGGCACTTTTAAGACATCACTCTTAAGCCAAATGCCAAGATTCACAAGGTTCTCCTCTGCCTCTTTTTCAATGTCTCCAGTGAAAAGGAATGATTCATTTTTGCCTTTGATTTTCAAAACTAAGGAATCATTATCAGCTTCAATGCTCTCATTACCATACATTGTATAAAACCTTGGATAGGGGTGAAGGACATAGATTCTGTATCCTTTTCCTTCAATCAGATCACCTCTTTCAAGTGATTTGTGCTTTATACCTTTATTAAGCTTTGTATAAAAATCTGATAGGTCTGATCGATAACTATCAGGAAGGATTATCCGTCCGTTATCCCAGATTTCTTTGACCTTAAATCTATTCAATAGATAATACAGACCACCTGCATGGTCAGAGTGTATATGAGATATTACAAGGGCATCAACCTCCTCCTTCCCCATATATTTAAGAAATGAAGCTGTTTCCCTGCCCGTTCTGCCTGTATCTATAATGATTGTTTTTCCATCGGGAAGCTCAATGACAGATGAGTCTCCCTGCCCAACATCAAGAAAAGTCACAGTCAGCTCTTTTCTTTCGAAAACTGAAAATGAAATATATATAAGTATTGGAATAAAAGGAATTATTAAGGCGTATTTTTTCCTTTTTAAAAGGAAATAAAATATAAAACCTGCATAGAATAATATTATCAAAGCTGGTGGAAAAGCGGGTATCTTTATATCAGCATAAGGAATAGAAGCTATAAACTTTATCAAATAGATGCATATATCTGAGAAGGTTGAAACAATCGGAGTAAATAAATAATGACCTGTTGTTAAAAATAAAAGAGCTGAAAGAATTGAGAGAGGAATGAGTATAAAACCTATGAAAGGGGTTATTAACAAATTAGATACAGGTGAGATTATAGATATATAATGGAAATGATATGCAACGAGTGGTGCTGTGCCTATAGAGGCTGATATGGTCAGCAAAAGTGCATTTTTAAAATATGTGGATAGTTTTTGTATCAGCTTATAAGATTTCTTATCATTAGAGTATTTTTCTTTTTTTGTTAAATACTCCCCGTTTTTAATAGTAAAACCAATAAAAAGGACAGCGATAAAGGAGAGCTGAAATGATAGGTCTGAGATAACCTCAGGATTCCATATAGTTAGAATTAATGCTGAAAAGATCAAAAAATTGAGCCATGAACCTTTTCTTCCTATAATGAGTCCCATAAGGAAAAGATTGACCATTATAAATGACCTTATAGCAGGGATACTCCCTCCTGATAGAGCAAGATAGAAGAGCATAAAGGGCAAGCAGAGCAATGCTGCTGCCTGTGAAGGGGTAAAGAAAATAGTGATTCTCTGGAGTAGTGTATATGGGAAAAGGTTTATAAGTAGTCTGAATATTCCAAAAATAAAAACAGAGAAAAGTCCAAAGTGAGTGCCTGAGATACTCAGGAGATGAGCAAGACCACTTTTATTAAAGGCATTTCTTAATTCTTCATTCATATAAGACCTGTGCCCGATTGTTATTGTAGAGATAAATGCAGAAGAGTCTTCATTAAAATTTGCAGATATGTATTTATTAAGTCTATAACGTAATATCTGAATCTTAGAACTAAGAGAAGAATTTTTCGTTTTTATTTGATTTGATTCGAGTAAAGTTGCATAAATGTCCTTTGTGACTAAGTTCCCTGGATTCTGCTTTGGTGCATTGCTTAGAAACCTTACTAATATTTTGCATTCTGACGCTGGAGGAATTTCTCTGTCAGAAAGTATCACAATTTCTTGACTATGCAGTTTATCTATTTTTTCATGTGTATTTTTATTAAAAGCAGATTGCACATTAAATAGTTGCTTTAATGTTCCTTTTTCGGTTTCAGATGGGACAGAAATAAATGAACCTTCTAAGAGGACTTCTTTACCACTTAAATCTAAGAGTTCAATGACTGGTTCATGCCTGAAAAAAGCAATTGCTATACCAGAAAGTATGAAAAATACATGTAAGGCCCTTTTTTTATAAATCAAGTAGGTGGAAGAGATCAGGAATACAAAAACAGTAGAAAAAGGGAAATACTGGAAGGAATAAAAAAGGACTATTCCATACAATAATAAGAGGAAAAGATACATTTAGCCAAGGGCTTTTTTGATTACTTCTGAGACATCATTACCGAGCTTTTTTATAAGAGATAATTCTTCACCTTCTACCATTATCCTTACTTTTTGCTCTGTGCCTGATGACCTCACTAAGATCCTTCCTTTTTTAGCAAGCGATTTTTCTGCTTTCTTTATTGCCTCTTCGATCTCAGTATTTGTTTTTAGTGCATGCTTATCTTTTACATCAACGTTTATGAGAATCTGAGGATAGAGTTCTATCTCTGAAGCAAGCTTTGAAAGTGGTGATCCCTTTTTCATCATAAGAGATAAGACCTGAACTGCTGTAAGTGGACCATCACCTGTAGTATTAAAATCGAGAAATACGACATGACCGGACTGTTCACCTCCGAGATTATAACCTCCATTGACCATTTCCTGGACTACATATCTGTCACCTACGCGCGTCCTTATCAGCCTAATACCATTTTTTTTCAGATATTCCTCAAGACCGAGATTGCTCATCACAGTTGTTACTACAGTATCTTTTTTAAGCAACCCCTGTTTCTTCATCTCGACTGCCCACATGCCGATAATCTGGTCTCCATCGACTATCTTTCCTTTTTCATCACAAAGGATTGTTCTGTCAGCATCACCATCATGAGCGATGCCTATGTCTGCTTTGTAATGCTTCACTGTATGGAGAAGGGTGTCGGTATGCAGAGAACCACATTTTACATTTATATTTACGCCATCAGGTCTGTCATTTATAGATATAACTTCGGCACCCAACTCCTGTAAAAGAATTGGTGTTATTTTATATGCTGCGCCATTTGCACAGTCAACAACTATCTTTATACCTTCAAATGTCAAACCTTTTGGTAAAGTGGATTTTATATATTCAATATACCTGCCTGATGCATCATCAAGTCTATATGCCTTTCCGATATCTGTACCTTTTGGTCTGTGCCTTTGGAGTCCTTCATCAAACATGAGTTCTTCAATCTTTCTTTCAATTGAGTCAGGTAGTTTGAAACCTTCAGAAGAGAAAAATTTGATACCATTATCTTCAAAAGGGTTATGTGATGCTGAAATAACAATCCCTGCATCTAAGCGCAGCGTTCTTGTCAGAAAAGCAATTCCTGGGGTTGGTAAAGGTCCAACAAGTGTTACATTCATCCCCATTGAGCATATTCCAGAGGTCAGGGCGCTCTCTATCATATAGCCAGACAATCTTGTATCTTTGCCTATCAGGATCATATTTCTTCCACGTGTGTTTCTAAGGACATGGGCTGCTGCCATACCGATTTTTAAGACTGTTTCAGGAGTCATTGGATATTTATTCACAGTTCCCCTTATTCCGTCTGTCCCGAAAAGCTTCATTATGCCTCCTTTTCAATTATTACTTTCACCATAACTTCATCAACTTCTGTCTTTATATTCATACCAGAAACATCAAGTTTTAGATATTTTGTTACAGTTTTACTCTGTCCTGTAATATCTAGTGGTTCTGTCTTGATTTTGTCAATTTTTTTGACCTTAGAGCTTGAACCTTCTATTTCAATATTATGTGGGACAACAGTAACAGATTTTATATGATAACCTCTTTTGGGTTCACCAACGATAACTGGTTTTACCCTGACAGTTTTTGAAAAAGATTCTTCTAATCGAACCTTAACAGTATAAGGAGTAATGTTTTTTACAGTTACAGCAAGGGGTAATCTTATATTATTCTTGCTTATGGTATAAATGCCTTCCCCCTTTTTTGCCTTACTGAGATCAACCCATACTCTGATATCTGTTGGACGTATAGTCCTTATAAGCCGTTCCTGACCTTTTAAGTTAAGGCTGATAGTCTTGACATCATAAGATATTAGTTCAAGCCCTTGCGGTATATTCTTGAATTCAAGCGGGACATCCAGAGATATTTCAGACATGCCACGTGAGGTAGCAAAGATCCATAAGAGAATTGAAAGAAGAACAGCTGTTATCTTAAGTCCGAGATTTTTAAAAATAGGGTGACTCACTTTTCTTTTTTCCTTGTAAACAGGTCAGTAAGTATATTTCTGAGACTTCCCATATCAAGATTTGTCTCAAACCTTCCATTAATTGCAAGAGATATCATTCCTGTCTCTTCGGAGACTATTATAATTACTGCATCTGTCTCTTCAGCGAGACCTATCCCTGCTCGATGCCTTGTGCCTAAGGATTTTTTAACCTCAGGCTCTAATGTTATGGGTAGAAAACACCCAGCAGCAACAATCCTGTTGTCTTTTATTACTACTGCACCATCATGAATAGGTGATGTAGGGTGAAAGATGCTTATCAGCAACTCTTTTGTTACTTTTGCATCGAGAGGTGTACCGATCTCAATAAAGTCCTTCAGGCTTATATCTCGTTCTAATACAATAAGTGCTCCAATCTTTCTATTAGCAAGAGCAACAGAAGCCCTAACTATTTCCTCAAGTGATTTAAGTTCTTCAGCAGGAGTAAAAGTGCGGAGAAATTGTGCTTCGCCCATCTGGGCAAGTGCTTTTCTTATTTCAGGCTGAAAAAGAATAATTATTGCAATTACTGCTTGTGCCCAGAAGCTTTCTATTAGCCAGCCTACAGTATTCAATTCGAAATATCTAGATAATAAAGATGCTCCGAGTAGGACCCCGAGTCCGATTAACATCTGTGCAGCTTTTGTACCTTTTATGATTAGAAGAAGGCGGTAAACAATAACAGAAACAAGTGCAATGTCAAATATATCAAGAATCCATCTATGCTGTCTCAGTATTTCTATCATCGCTTTTATTTTTGAGTATTAATATAATACCATCATGAATCATATTTGACAAAGGATTTGCTTTTATAAAACAATTTTATCCCCTTAAAGAGAGAGTGCAGGGATATGAAAAAGAGCGCAGTATAGAACTCAGCTTATTGAAAAAATTCATCAATTAAGGTATCTTAATATAATCGCGGGGTGGAGCAGTCCGGTAGCTCGTCGGGCTCATAACCCGAAGGTCAGAGGTTCAAATCCTCTCCCCGCTACCAAGAATGATAAAGGAATTTTTAAAATACACTTCTTTACATACTTATATAATCAAACTTATCCAGAATAATTTTTTTAGAAAAACCTATATATTCTTTTTATACACACCCCTTCACCCCTCTTTTTAGAGGGGAAAGTATAATGTAAATAATTCTTAAGTGGATAAGTATAATGTAAATTCCTTTTATTGAAAGAATGAATTCCATATATCCCCTCTATTAAGAGGGGATTAAGGGGTTTAGGTTAGTTTTATAAAAATTAGATTATTTTGCTCAGCATGATGAATAATATAAGTTAAGATTAAAGCTTTGAAAAAGAATTAACAGATTACTCTATTATTTTCGGAACCCTGTAAAATTTATCAGTATGGTCTGGTGCATTTGCCAATGCAACCTCTCTTGGAATTGAGGGTTTTAAGATGTCATCACGCATTACATTGAAGAGCGGGAGAACATGTGAAGTAGGTTCAATATCTCTTGTATCTATTTCATTCAGTTTTTCCATGTAATCAAGTATCCTGCTCAACTGTGAACCAAATAAATTTTTTTCTTCTTCAGACAGATGTAACCTCGCGAGTGATGCAATATGCTCTATCTCTTCACGGGATATCTTCATTTTCTACTATTGTATCTTTTCTAAATTTGCAAACTTTACTAAAAGTCTTTTTACCCCTATATTTGGAAAATTAACAGTAACCTTCTGTTCATCACCATCTCCATAGCAATCTCTTACTACACCTATACCCCATATTGGATGTCTCACCCTACATCCAGCAGTATAAGCTCCAAAAGAACGTTTTGTAAAAACTTTTTCTTTTAAAGGTTCTTCCTTTGATGACCATTGAGGCATTATTCTTTCCACTCTCTGACAACATTCTTTTGGGACATCTTTTATGAACCTTGATAGTTCCTGCTCCTGTACTTTTGCATATAGCTTTCTCTGACTGGCACCTGTTAACCAGAGCATATCTTTTGCTCTTGTCATTCCCAGATAGAATAGTTTTCGCTCTTCATCAATCTCTTCCTGATCTTCTATCGCCTTACAATATGGCAATACCCCTTCTTCAAGTCCTATAATGAAGACAACAGGAAATTCAAGACCTTTTGCATTATGCAATGTCATCAGTGAGATATAATCTCCTCTTTCTACTTCATCTATATTTGTAAATAATGATATTCTGTCAAGAAAATCTTTTACATTTTTATTACCTGCTGAATTGATAAGTTCTTCAACATTTTTAATCTTTTCTTCATCCAGTATCTTAAAATAACCTGATTTCTCAAATATTATCTTTAAAATATCAGATGAGTGTCTATCTTTTATAGCAGAAAAGCTTTCAATGAGTTTAATAAAATCAGCAAGTTTCTCTCTTACAGATAAAGGGAAGCTATCACTCCGAGCGGCTGTCTTTATAACATCAAAAAGGGGGGCAGATCTTTTCTTTGCCTCATTTTCTATTTTTGAAAGCACAGATGGACTTATACCCCTCGGTGGGGTTTTAATTGCTCTTCTTAGACTGACATTATCTTCATGATTGACGGCTAAACGGAGATAAGATATTATGTCTTTAATCTCTTTTTTATGATAAAAGATAGAATTTCCAATAACACGATAAGGAAGCCCTTCATTGCGAAGAGAATCCTCTAAAGCCTTTGACTGTATATTAATGCGATATAATATTGCAAAATCTCTGTAATTATATTTTCCCCTAAGATAGAGGTCTTTGATAACTTTGGCAATATATTTTGCCTCTTCTTCGTATGTATTGAAATAGCAGAAAAATACCTTTTCACCGTCTCCTCTTTTTGTCCACATATTCTTATCTTTTCTTTTAGATATTTTTGAGATTACAGCATCTGAAACAGTAAGAATATTTCTGGTGCAGCGATGATTTTGTTCGAGTTTGATGAGTTTTACCTTTGGGAAATCTCTCTCAAAACATACAATACTATTCGGATCAGGACTTTTATATCTGAAAGTGCACAAGTCGTCATCTCCTGCCACACATACTCTTTTATGATAGGAAAGAAGGAGTTTAAGAAGACAGTATTGAGCATAATTAATATCCTGAAAATCATCCACTAAGATATAAGAGAACATATTACAGTATTTTTCAAGAAGCTTCTGGTGAGTCTCAAATAGTCTTACTGTATACATGATGAGATCATCAAAATCAAGGGCATTACTCCTGTTCAGTTCGTCCTGATATCTGACATAAACCTTTGCAAGTTTTTCATCGAACCCAAAACCATCGCCTGAAGAAAGAAACTCATCAGGTCCAACAAGAAAAGATTTAAGAGAACTTATCCTTGAGGCAATACCCTTATAAAGGGCTTCATGGATTTTAAATTCTTTTAATATATGTCTTATGAGAAAGTGCTGATCATCCTCATCATATATAGAAAAAGTGTTGCTTAATCCTAGTGCTTTTATTTCCTTCCTGAGTATTCTTTTACAGTGTGAATGGAATGTGCCAATCCAGCACGTATCAGTATCCCTATCAATCATACTGCATATTTTGTTTCTCATTTCATCTGCAGCCTTATTTGTAAACGTAATAGTTAATATCGAATCAGGACTGAAACCTTTAGCCTTAACGAGGTAGGAAAATTTATGTGTAACGACTTTTGTCTTCCCGCTACCAGTTCCTGCAAGGATAAGCAAAGGACCTTCAGAATAGAAAATTGCCTCTTTTTGTTTTTGGTTCAAACCCTGAGTGAGAATATTTTTTGACATATCCCCTTGTTATTAGATTAACAAAATTTATCCCTTTGAGTCCACTCTATTTATCATTCTACTGTAACACTTTTGGCAAGATTCCTTGGTTGATCAACGTCACATCCTCTCAATACTCCGACATGATAAGCAAGTAACTGCACAGGAATAGCCATCAAGACAGGTGTAAGATAGGTATTTGTACGTGGAACAGTCATACATTTATCTGATATTTTATAAATTTCATTATCAAAATCATCAGTAATTGCTAATACTATTCCTCCTCTGCTTTTTACCTCCTGGATATTAGAGATTACCTTCTGATAGAGATTGTCCATAGGTGCAAGAACAATAACAGGAAGCTCTTCATCGATCAGTGCAATAGGTCCGTGTTTCATCTCTCCAGCAGCATATCCCTCTGCATGTATATAAGAAATTTCTTTTAACTTCAATGCCCCTTCTAAGGCGATTGGGTAGTTAATACCTCTTCCGAGATAAAGAAAGCCCTTTGCCTTAAAAATCTCTTTTGCTATATTAGCTATCTTTTCATCTATAGATAAAGCCTCCTCAACTTTTCCTGGAAGCATGAGTAGTTCTTTCAATAATTCCATAGAAAGGTCGGTTGATATTTTACCTTTTGACTTTGCCAAACCAATTGCAAAGAGATAGAGAGCGACTATCTGTGTTGTGAATGCCTTTGTTGAAGCAACACCAATTTCAGGACCCGAATGGGTGTAAAAAACATAATCAGATTCTCTTGAACATGTACTTCCGACAACATTACATATACTTAGTGTCTTTGCACCCAATTTCTTTGCTTCTCTTAAGGCAGCAAGTGTGTCAGCTGTTTCTCCAGATTGAGTTATTATTATTGTGAGGTCACCTGCTCTTATAAGAGGTTTTCTGTAGCGAAACTCAGATGCGATATCAACTTCGGTAGAAACTCTTGAGAGTTCTTCTATCATGTATTTACCTATAAGTGCTGCATGATAGGATGTGCCACAGGCAACAATAAAAATCTTTTCAATCTCCTTCAATTCATTTATAGTCAATCCGAATTCGGCAAGATTCACCTCACCATTTTCTGGATTAAATCTGCCTCGAAGAGTATCTCCAATTGCCCTTGGCTGTTCATAGATCTCTTTTAGCATGAAATGTCTATAACCACCCTTTTCTGCCATAGAGAGGTTCCAAGGTATTGACCATACATCTTTTTTTATAGGTCTGCCGTCTAAATCTTTTATGATAAAGCCTTTGTTACTCAGTATAACCATTTCACCATCATCAATAAATACTGCATCTTGAGAATAATTTAGGAAAGCTGGTATATCTGAGGCAAGAAAAAACTCTCCGTCACCTAAACCCACGACAAGAGGGCTGTCTTTACGTACACCAATAATTTTATCAGGCTCCCCTTCCTTGATAATAACGATAGCATATGCACCTTTAACCTCTTTAAGAGCCTCTCTAACAGCATCCTCAAACTGATATTTCTTGATATACTCTTCAATAAGATGGCAGAGAACTTCGGTATCTGTCTCTGATTTGAATTCATATCCTTTTCTGATCATCTTTTCTTTTAAGTCCAGGTAATTTTCGATTATCCCATTATGTGCCAGAACGATAGTATCTGACCTGTGAGGATGCGCATTTTCTTCAGAAGGTTTTCCATGGGTTGCCCATCTTGTATGTCCTATGGCAGTCTTACTAAAAGGATTTTCTGATTCTAATATTGATGAAAGTTCTTTTATCTTTCCTGTGCACCTTCTGACCTCTATAGAATCGCCTGAAAAAAAAGCAACTCCTGCAGAATCATAACCTCTGTACTCAAGGCGTTTCAGTCCATCCATTACAATTGAGACAGCATTTCTTTTTCCTGTATAACCGATTATCCCACACATACCTTATAGTAATTAAAAAAGAGCATTTAGCATATGGTTATCTGTCCTTTGCTTTTTGACCTGTGCTTTTTGCCCCTTTCATTTGTAACTTTTCAGTTTTAACCTTTAACCTTCTTTTGGTTACCCAATCTTTAATATTAGTTTGTTTTACCCTGCTTAAGGCAAGAGACATTGAAGGGACATTCTTTGTAATTGTTGAGCCAGCACCTACATAAGCACCTTTACATATTCTTACAGGTGCTATTAGCTGAGAGTCACTTCCTATAAATACATCATTCTCAATGTACGTAATATGTTTATTATATCCATCATAATTGCAGGTGATTGTCCCTGCACCTATGTTTACATTTTTACCAATCTTTGAATCGCCAAGATAAGTTAAATGCCCTGCTTTTGTCCCTGATCCTATTACTGATTTTTTTACTTCAACAAAGTTTCCAATTCTTGCCCCTTTGCCAATCACAGAACCCGGTCGAATACGTGCAAAAGGTCCTATAGATGCATTATTTTTTACTATAGACTCTTCTATCAGGGTAGAGTCTTTAATATACACACCATCCTTTATGATACTATTAAAAATCCTTACATTAGGATATATATAACAGCCTTTGCCAATTCTTGTATTTCCTTCAATATAAACATTTGGGTATATAAATGTGTCCTTACCTATCGAGACATCAGGAGAAATAAATACAGAAGATGTGTCCATAAAGTTGACACCTTTATCTATCCATCTTTTAATTATCCTTTCTTTCATTATCTGTCTGACTCTATCGAGTTCCTGTAGGGTATTTACTCCAATTAATTCCTCTTCAGAGGTGAAACAAAAGGCGTCTACTTTCAAACCTTTATTTTTTGCTATTTCAATTATATCGGTCAAATAATACTCACCCTTTGACTTATTGAGTTTTATCTCTTTTAAAATATCTAAAGCTTCAGGCTCAATAGCATAAATACCACTATTAACCTCTCTGATCTTTTTCTGGGATTCTGTTGCATCTCTGTCCTCAACTATTGATAACAATTCGTCATTTTTATTTCTTATAATCCTGCCATAGGAGCCTGGCTCATTTGCAACAAAAGAAAGTAGAGATATAATGTTACCTTTTCTCTTATGGAGCGTTAAGAGTTTCTTGAGGGTATTCTTGACAATGAGGGGGGTATCTCCATTAACAACAATAATAGATTCATTAAAACCTTTAAGGGCTGGTAATGCATTCATAAGAGCATCTGCTGTTCCTTTTGCTTCTTCCTGTTTCACAAAGATAGTTTGCCCTTTTTCTTTTACTGAATTTTTTATCTCCTTTATATGTCTTCCAGCAACAACTATTACTTTTGCAGGTTTCAGAGCATAGAGTGTATCAAGAACGTATTGAATCATGGGTTTTCCGAAAATTGTATGTAGGACTTTTGGAATAGATGAGTTCATCCTTTTACCAAGTCCACCTGCTAAAACAACGCCAGCAAAATCCATTATCTTGCCTCTGAAATCCTCTCTGGTGCTGCAATACCACCTGAAAGGATAATTTTTATACCTTCTTCGATCGGGATATCAGTGTAGAAAACCTCTTTTTCTCCAAAAAGTGCTATTTCTCCAAAATAAAGGTGGTTAGTTGGAATGTAAACTGCTCTGAGTGGTTGTTCAATGCCATCTTTCCCTTTTTTAATAGTATATTCCTTTGTAAGGAAACCAAAGGAATATACACCTTGCTTCGGATACTCAACTATTACAAATCTTTTGAAAGAGGAACCTTTACTTTCAGGAGAGAATGCATCCACAAGCTGTTTAACAGCAGTGTAAATACTCTTGAATACAGGGATACGTAACATGATCTTTTCAAAAAATTCTATGACCTTCCTTCCAAATACATTAGTAGAAATAACCCCAACGATGAATATAAGAACTATTGCAGAAATAAAACCGAGTCCAGGGATATGGTAACCAAGTATATCGTCATAGAAAGTACCGATAAGTCCATCAATAAATTGGAAAAACCATCCTATGATTAAAAGGGTGAATATTATAGGGACTGAGACAAGAAGACCTGCGAAAAATCTTCTTTTAAAAGTTGCTTTTATAGAGATAGTCCTTTTACTTCCCAACCTTTGCCATTACCTCATCAGGTATATCAAAGTTAGTGTATACATTCTGGACATCATCATGTTCTTCAAGGGCGTCAATCAATCTGATCATCTGTTCTGCAGATTTTTCATCAAGTGCAACATAACTCTTTGGTAGCATTGTTATTTCTGCAAGAGATATAGGTATACCAGCTGATTCAATAGCTGATTTTACCCTATTCATATCTTCAGGGGCTGTGATAATCTCGTAGTTCTCTTCTCCAGGGTCATTCTTCATATCTTCAGCACCAACATCAAGTGCTAAAGACATCAGTGTATCTTCGTCAACCTTTGATTTTTCAACAAGGATATATCCCTTCTTTTCAAACATCCAGGACACGCAACCTGCTTCACCTAAATTCCCACCATTCTTAGCCATAATGTGTCTTATTTCTGAGACTGTCCTGTTTCTATTATCTGTTAGAACTTCTAAAAGTATTGCTGTGCCACCCGGACCATAGCCTTCATATATTGATTCTTCATATGTCATACCTGGCAATTCACCTGTTCCTTTCATTATAGCTCTCTTGATGTTCTCACTTGGCATATTCACTTCTTTTGCCTTTTCTATCACGGTCCTGAGCCTTGGGTTGCCATCAGGGTCTCCCCCACCAAGTCTTGCTGCAACAGCTATCTCTTTTGCAATCTTAGAGAATGTCTTCCCTTTTCTTGCATCAACAACAGCCTTCTTATGTTTTACCTGCGCCCATTTTGAATGACCTGACATGATGAACCTCCATAAAAACCCTAATGCAAAAGATAATTTATGATAATTCCATGAGAATTATAGTGTCAAGATTCAATACCGTATTCTTTAATCTTTGTGAAAAGTGTTTTATAGCTTATGCGGAGTATTTCAGCTGCTTTAGTTTTATTCCCTTTTGTCTCTTTAAGAACCTCAACGATCCTTTGAGTCTCTGCTATCCTTTGTGCCCTCTTTGCTACATCTTCAAGTGTTTCTCCCATCGGGACTGTTTTTATATATTCATCAGTGACCTGTTTTGAGATAGTAATGTGCTCATGTGTAATTGTATCTCCATCGCAGAGTATTATGGCTCTCTCAATTGTATTTTCTAACTCCCTGACATTACCTTTCCAGTGGTAGTTCATGAGGATTTCGAGTGCTTCTCCTGAAATATTCTTCAAAGGGGTCTTTATTTCACGGCAGTACTTATTAATAAAATACTCAACAAGCAGAGGGATATCCTCTTTCCTTTCTCTAAGTGGTGGTATCCTGATGGGAAAGACGTTCAACCTGTAAAAAAGGTCTTCTCTAAAAGTTTTTTCTTCAACAGCTTTTTCAAGGTCTTTATTACTCGCAGCGATGATCCTGACATCTACCTTGATTGGTCTTATACCTCCAACCCTCTCTATTTCAGACTCCTCAATAGCCCTCAAGAGTTTAGATTGAAGAGTAAAATCCATATCACCCACTTCATCAAGAAATATTGTTCCTTTATCTGCAAGTTCAAACTTTCCTATCTTCCTGTATTCTGCACCAGTAAAAGAACCTTTTTCATGTCCAAATAGCTCAGACTCAAGAAGGTCTTTAGGTATTGCTGCGCAGTTAATCGGCACAAAAGGATATTTCATTCTTTTACTGAGATTATGGATTGCCCTTGCAAAAAGCTCTTTCCCTGTTCCGCTCTCACCGATAAGAAGAACTGTTGTTTTTGTTGGTGCAACCTTCTGCACCATCTGTGCAACTGCAGTTATACCTTCACTCTTCCCAATAATCCTTGGAAACTTCAATTTTGGAGCAAACTCTTCTTTTAAAAGCAAATTTTCTGTGAGGAGCATCTGTGCCTCAAGTGCCCTTTTTATGAGCATAAGAAGATGGTCAATATCAAAAGGTTTTGTGATAAAATCAAATGCACCTTCTTTCATCGCAGTAACAGCTGTCTCAATAGACCCGAAGGCTGTCATTACGATTACAGGTCTGAGCTGATTATCTTCTTTTGAGATTTTAAGTATCTCTAAACCATCTTTATCAGGCAATTTAAGATCAGTTATCACAAGGTCTATCTTTTCTTCTTTTAGATACTTTATACCTTCTGAACCTGTTCCAGCAGATATAACCCTATAACCTTCAGACTCAAGTGTATCCTTGAGCATCCTTGCCATTGATTCCTTATCTTCTATTACAAGGATGGTTTCCATTACTCACATCTGGGCATCTCTGAGCGCATATCTACACGCACAGTTTCTATTGACGGGTATAAGATAAATAATATTCTTAATAAAGCTCTCTATTTTTATTAACGACCCTTTCATTACTTCTATAACCTCTGTTGTTGTAAGTTTCTTGCCTGTAATCCCTGCTGCATAATTTGTAACAATAGCTATGCATGCAAAGCAAAGCTCAGCTTCTCTAGCTAAGGTTGCCTCTGGCATCACTGTCATCCCAACTATATCAATGTCCATTTTTTTGAAAATTCTTATCTCTGCCCTTGTCTCTAATCTTGGACCATCCACACACACATAGGTACCTGATTTTTGTAATTCTATTCCTGATTCTTCACCAGCCTTTATGGCAATATTTCTTAACTCTGGACAAAATGGTTCTGTGAAATCTATATGAACGACTTCATCACCATCATAAAATGTAGATTCCCTCTTCTTCGTCATGTCAACAATCTGATCAGGGACTACAAATATACCTGGCTTAAGAACTGGATTGATACCCCCAACAGCACTGATTGACAATATCCTCTCTACACCAAGTTCTTTAAATCCCCATATATTTGCCCTGTAATTTATTTTATGAGGAGGGAATTGATGTTTCAAGCCATGTCTTGGAAGAAATATAATTTCACTGCCAGAATATTCTCCTATAATATAAGAGTCTGACGGGTCTCCGAAAGGTGTAGTTATCTTTCGATGCTCTCTGATAATAAGTCCTGGTATATCATAAAGACCGCTACCACCAATAATACCTATTTTAGGCATATTACAATAATAGCAGATTATTAAAAAAACTACTAACTACCATTTAACATTATTCTGTTATAATTCAATTATGCTTGATAAAGAACTTCTAACAAAAGTATTAAAAAAAACCATATCATCTGGAGGTGATTATGCAGAGATATTCGTAGAAAACAAAAAATCTACTATTATCCATCTTGAAGACAGTAAGATTGAAAAAGTTGTCTCGGGTGTTGATTACGGGCTTGGTATCCGACTCATTTATGACTACAAATCTTTCTATGCATATAGTAATGACCTCTCTGAAAGAGCACTTTTAAATATAGCTTCAGCGGTTAGCAAATCTATTACGAGAAAGACTTCTGATTCAATTATTAAACTTATAACAAAATATCCTTCTGTATCTTTTGATATAGAGATGTTACCTGAAGATTTACCAATAGAGAAAAAGATCTCTATCGTTAGAAAAGCAGATGCTGTTGCAAGGGGTTATGATGATAGAGTAAGGCAGGTAAGCATTGTATATAATGACTCTATTCAGAAAGTCCAGATCGCAACAACAG
>JBNAVX010000055.1:0-16498 GCA_049700155.1 Thermodesulfovibrionales bacterium | reverse complement strand
AGAAAGGTATGGGAGTTCCATTAATAAAAGGATGTGTCATGTGCAAAAATAGTTTTCCAAATGTGCAATAATGATTTTTACGCAATAGATTAATTTTTAAAATTATTTGAATAGATTTCAATGTTAAGATATACTTAGGATATGAATGAATCAGAAAAAAAAATAAATTTACTGAGAGAATATTTTGAAAAAGAGGAATCAGTTATTTTAGCCTTTATTTTCGGCTCAAAAGTTAAAGGGGTCCAAAGATTATTTTCTGATTGGGATATTGCTGTCTATTTTAAGCCTTATCAGTACCTTGAATTGGAGACCGAAAAAGAATACATACAAGAGCACAGAATATGGGCAGATTTAGAAAAGATCTTGGGTTCCAACAATATTGATTTTTTAGTTTTAAACCGTGCAAGTTCACATTTAGTCTTTTCTATCTTAAATTCCGGTATTCCCTTACTGATAAAAGACAGAAAACTTTATTTGAGACTCTTAATCAAGACTCATTATGAAGCAGTAGATTACTGGCA
Organism: Thermodesulfovibrionales bacterium; assembly: GCA_049700155.1. Taxonomy (GTDB): domain Bacteria; phylum Nitrospirota; class Thermodesulfovibrionia; order Thermodesulfovibrionales; family SM23-35; genus JACAEY01. The sequence continues at coordinate 15,977 of JBNAVX010000055.1, read as the reverse complement.
TTTTACAAAAGAATATTTTGAAATCGCTGAAAGGACAAAGTCAATTTCTGAAGAGGACAAAGCAATTTTAAGACAACACATCATATTTCTTGAAAATGAATTTAGAGATATTAAAAAATTTGAAAAATATACTCTTCAGGATTACATTTATGATAGTGATAAAAGAAGGAATATTGAAAGATGGGTAGAAAATTTGGTTATGTCAGCAATAGATATAACAAAAATAATTCTTGCTTCTGAAAAAAGAGAGATACCACAAACTTATAGGGAAACACTCCTCAATTTTGCCTTAAGATTTATGGACGAAGATACTGCAAAAAGATTTTCTCAATTTGCAGAAATGAGAAATATAATAGTGCATGAATACATGGATATTAAATGGAAAAGAATAAAAAATTTTATTGAAGATGCATCAAAGTTTTATCTTACTTTTATAGAAAAAATTAAGGAATTTGTTTAATCCACCTTATTCACATATTTCTCTAATATAAACTAAAGCGCAATATAACTCACAAAGTTCTGGCATTTATTAATTAATGTGCTGATTCGTAATCTGGATGCTCATACATTATAGCCATACGGTTCACTATAAAGCGATAGGCAAGGATTAATATAGTTACAACTCCAAGAGACAGAGCAATCTCACTCCATAAAGGATAGTATTTTTGTGAAGCAGGAAGATACCAGTTGTAAGCGATGATGGATACATTAAGACGATTTAATATTACACCAAACGCGGTTATAAAGCCCGTGAATTGAACGAGTTTAGGTTTGCCTTTTCTTGCAGCGTGAGTAAAAAGTAAGGCTGGTAAGAGAACAAATCCAAGAATTTCTACTAAATACCAGTATCCGTACGGTGTATTAAGATAAGCCCAGTTATCAGAATGAGCGAGATCGAATACTTTCAGTATTAAATATATAAAAAGAGCAGATGCTGTAGCTTTACCAAGACCTATAACAAGCCTTCCATATTCAGCCTCATCAAAGTCTTTAAGTTGTCTTTTAAAAACCTTATGGGTAATTGTGCTTTCAACTATTACCATAGATATACCTGCAAATATAGCTGATAAAAGGAAGAAAGCAGGCAACAACATTGAATACCATAAAGGATGTAGTTTTCCGGGAGCAACAAGAAATAAACCGCCAAGTGCAGACTGATGACCTCCTGCTATTATAACTCCGAAAATAGTTGCCCAGATAGCCAACTTCACAAAAAATTCCCTAACTTTCCTCAGATTTAACCATTCAAAAAGCGCGGGACTCCATTCAATAAGACAGATATTTATATAAAGGAAGAAATGCCAGCCTATCAAAAACAGAACAGAAGAAAATCCCCATGAATAACCTAAAAGATAAGGGATACGGTAATAACGACCTAAGTCAAACATAAGTGCATAAACTGCAAATACATAACCGAGTAAACTAGATAGAATGGCTGGTCTAACAAAATGATGATATTTCTTCATTCCAAATAGATGCACCGCTGTTCCAAGAGTTAAGCCTGGGGCAGCCAATGCGATTCCAACAAGAATATCAAAGCCGATCCAGAGCCCCCAAGGATAGTTATCCGAAAGATTTGTAGATGGTCCAAGCCCAAAAATGAGCCTGTAAATCATTACACCAACTCCTGCACCAACAAAGACTGCTGCGATTAAATTTGGAAAATTGAAATTACTGATGATGTAATCTCTTGGGGTCATTCCGAGTAGTATCTTTTCTCTAAACCAGGAATTAGTGTTTTGCGCCATGGCTTTCTCCTTTCTCTCCTGATGAAGTGTGATGGCTCGATGCATGTTTTTCACGAGCTTTTGAGATAGCATAATAGGCCCCGAAAACGAGTGGCCAGGCACCTACAATCTCAAACATCTTCACTGTGAAAAGAAAACCTTTGCTTAACTTTGGTATCGGTGTTGTTCCGATATCTGTCCTGAAACCGATTTCCTCAAAAGGAACTGAAGAAAGATATATCCAGCTTGTCCCTCCAACTTCATTCTCTCCATATACATGGTCAACATATTTCCCAGGATTATTTCTAATCCTTTCATGTGCAAGATTAATAAGTTCTGTTCTTTTCCCGAATGTTAGTACCTCTGCTGGACAAATCTCAACACACGCCGGGACGTTTCCTTCATAAGCAATCCTGTCATAACAGAATGTACATTTCGTTATCTGAGGATTTAGCGCTTCATAATATTCATAAGCAGGCACATCAAAAGGACATGCAATCATACAATACCGACATCCAATACATACATGGGGAAGATATAAAACAGGACTTATTGAGGTCTTTCTATAGGCATCAACAAAGCACGATGCAAGGCAACCTGGATCTTCACAGTGCATACACTGTCTCTTTACATAGATTGGTTTTCCATCCTTTGAGCTATAGAAACGATTAACTACAGTGAAATTACCTGCATGCATTCTTCTTATATATTTAAAGGTGTCATCTTTACCCACTACTGATTTTTCAAATTCTGAGATTGGTTTATTAGGATTTTTATTCCATTCATTACATGCCCATTCACATCTTCTACAACCAATGCAACGCGTGGTATCTACAAGGACGCCATAACGCTCTTTCGGGAGAGAATGTTCTATCTTCTCATATAATTTCCAGTTTCTTTCATTGGCAGTATTTCCTTTGGAATAAATTGGATTCTTTATATCCTTAGATGCATAAGCAGTAGAGCTTCCACCTATTAAAGTGATCCCTGCAATCGCTGCGTGTTTTAAGAACTCTCTTCTATCAATTCCCATATAACTCCTCCGGATTAATACTTCACTTCTTGATTAAGGACAAAATAAATAAAAATAAAAATAAACATAGCAAGAACGGCTACAGCATATTCATAACCATGAGGTGAAAAAAGTTGTTCAATTGCATACCACATTAATCTCTCCTTTCTATCTTAAGGAAAATCTCTTTGGCTCTAAAGGATATGCTTGCCATACAGCTTTCTTTTCATGGCATTCCTCACATTTCCTGCCTTTTTCAAGTTCCATACGCACATGACAACCTATACATTGGTTGTGATAGGCAGCAATTAACTTCGGCCTGTTCTTGTTTTGAGTATCAAGCTTTATTCCATGACAATTTCTACAATATGGTGGACTATTCTTTTCTATCTCAGCCTCTGCACGGCTCTGATGGTGGCATCCATCACAGAGTGTCTCTAATCTTCTATGAAAATAACTTCCCAATTCACTATCATTGGATGCCTTCACTAACCTCTCAATAATCTTAAGATGCGGAAATTTTGACGGCTCATATTCTCTTTCTAAGATCTTTACTGTCACTTCTTTTTTCACCTTTTCTGTATTAAGTCCTGCAATCGAGAGCTTGGCGACAGGAAGTAACTGCCTTTTCCCTGTATGACAGATATCGCATGTCTCTTTCTTGGGTCCCTTTGCTTGGATATCCATAATTGGAATAAATGCATGACAACCTGCACAGTCTTTTTCTGCTTTCTTAATCCTATGACATCCGCTACAGCTCTGTTCAGAAAGAACATCATGGTATGCGTTTGCAGTATTCACCCATTTACCATCAAAACTTCCAGTCAGTGTATGACAATCTTTGCATGCACTAAGAGTTTCATGATGGCAACCACGACAGGTCTTATGATTCTTTTCGTGAAATTTATGGTCAAATGCTACACCTTTCATCTTTGCATCTTCTATATTAATGTAAGGAATATCTTCCTGACCTCTGTCAGGTCTTGGAACTTTCTCAAGTTCAGCTATTGTTTTATATTTACCTGTGTGACATTTGACACATTCAGTTGGACCTGCCTTTTCATCTTTCTTCCTTTCTTTTTTCTGCTCTAATTCCTTCTCATACTTTAGATGGCAGTTCAGGCACTGTAAATGTGATGCCCTTCGTATATCGAACTTCTTCTCTGCTGCTTTTCGTGTTATGGCTGTAAGCTTAGGTCCTCTTTTCTTTCCAAGTTCATGACAATAATAGCAAGACTCTTCAGTCCCTTTTTCATAAACTAATGCAAGAGATTCATCTTCCTCCTCAATATCATAAGTATGATGACAAAGTCCACAATCCTCTTTTCCTGTCTTTTCTTTAAGCTTCTTTACATGTTTGTCATGATAATCAAAATCAAATTCAACTACTGGATATTTAACAAGTATATTCTCGAGCTCTTTTTTATGACAGTCTCCACATGTAACAGGACCTGTTTTTTCCTTGTTTTCTTTATAACGCTTTTTATGACAACCTATGCATTCATCATGGTAGGCATTCATTACTGATTCTTTATCTTTTCCCTTAACCTTTTTAGGAAAATCAAATATAAACTCTTTCCACTCATCAAGTGGATGACATGCATCACAACCCTGTTGTTCTTTCTTGAGGGTCTCCACATGTTTCTGGTGGTCAAAGATTACCTGCGGCCGTTCTAACTTCTCAAAAATTTCAGTATGGGCAATGCCAATTTTATTTTCTGGTTTAACTACTTTTGTTGTTTTAGGTTCTTTAAGGACGAGTGGGCCTTCAGTAGAATAAACACCGTGTAAACCGTAAACAATGAAAAGAAGTAAACTGATAATGATTAAAAAGAATAATATCTTTTTCTTCATAACTTTTCCCTTTTCAATTTATTATCCTGCTTTTAAATGCTCAGGAATTACCATTGTATTAACCAATATTTCATCAAAGAACATATTCTTTACGCCAAGATTCCAAAATTTGATTACATCCTTAATCCCTGTGCTGCAGTTGTGGCATGGTGTAATCACTATCTTTGCACCCGTTGCCTTAATCTGCTCTGCCTTAACCCTATTTCCTCTTGCCTTGTGCGCAGCCCAATTGGACAATGAAGCCAGCCCACCACCTGCATTACAGCAGAAATTGTGCTCCCGGTTTGGTGTCATATCTCTGAAATCCTCACATGTCTCATTTACAAAGTATCTGAATTTTTCTGCTGCCCCTGCCCTTCTTATAATGTTACACGGGTCCTGCAAAGTTACAGGCTCTTTAATCTTTTTCGACTTATCTATCCTGATCCTCCCACTCTTAAGAAGTTCATAGTAAAATTCACCGGTCTGCATCACTTCAAATGGGAGTTCTTTGTATCCCAGCATCGGCGGTGCCACATAACATGTGGCAAAACGGGGATGCCCTCATTCAGTGAGAACCATCTTTTTCACTCTCAATCGCGCTGCATTATCATAAAGTCCCCGTACGATCCTTTGCATTGTCTCAAAGTCACGTAAAAACATGGGCATGTTGCTGCTGTCCCATACATCTTTCCCTGGCACTGTCCAGTCAACACCTGCAACATGCATTATCTTCGCTGTGCGTTCTATATGGTAAATACCAGTCTTGGGCTCAGCGCCAAGAGGAAGCCACATAACCTCCACTCCTTCCTTATCTATAGGAATACGCAGGTCTTTGAACCCTGCCCCTGCCTCCTCCTCCTGCCATTGGATGGTATCAAGCCAGTCATTCTGGGAATACCAGACCTGATTCAATGCAACAATATGTGCCTGGTCCTGATCCATCATACGCTGTGGCACTACCCCGAGAAGAAAACAGATACGACGAACCATTCCAATAATAAAAGTTATATCTAATCCGTATGGGCAGTACATGCTGCAACGATGACAGATGTTGCATTCAGTGAATACTATCCGTGCACATTGCTTTATGAATTCCGCATCAACCTTCCCTTCCCTCTTTATCATCTCCCATATGGTCATCCTCATTTTTGCTACAGGTGCATAGGTTGGATCCTTATCATTAGATAAATACCATTGGCATGCCTCAGCGCATAGACCGCAATGAATGCACGTATCAAGCACTGCCTTGATCCTTGCAGAACGCCCTCCTATGACCGCCTTTATTGTCTTTTCTATCTTCTCAGGGGTAAGCCTATTTATTGTTTCATCAAGACCTATGTCAGGATTTGGGTCTCTGATATATTCAGGAAATTCCCTGCTGACTATCTTCTTCTTATCCTTATTATTCTTATTCTTAACAGCTTCTTTAACTGCCATCATATCCTCCTCTATATCCTTAAATACATTAAATACATTACCAATCTTTTGAATGCCAGAGGGCAAATTGAGATCCCATAAATGACCTTGTTAAAAAGAAATAAATCATATGGAATAATCTGGTGAATGGAATTGCTATTAACATGGTTTCTCCAAAAAGAATGTGTAAATTTAACATAGCTTTATGTGGAAGAAGCCACTGGTGATAAGCAAGAAAACCGCTTAAAAAAGGCAAAAAAGAAATGGCAAGTATTATGTAATCGGAAGTAAAGGTCACAAATTTGACCTCTTTAGCAAAAATCCTTCTGAGAAAGAAAAAAATACTTGTGAATATGACTATAAGGGTCATAATGTCTGCTGTATTCTCAGGAAGAGTCCACCATGTTATCCCCCAGGATTCATACCATAGAATATTATGCGAGAGAAGAAATATAGGAGTAAAAACCAGACATATATGAAAAAGGAAAGTCATAATTGTAAACACAGGTTTTAATCTCCAGCGCCTTGACGCAAACGGGACAAGCCAGTGAAGAAGGGACCGAAGAGTAGCTTTCATACTTATAAAAGGCAGGATTGTTTTGTCTTCTTTTACTAAATCAATAAAAGACTTTACCCTGTATATACTCCCTCCAATAAATATGATAAATGCAATCCAGACTAAAGGGCCTCTGAGAATGTTGTATAATGCTGTACTTGTTAAAAATTCCATAATTTACCTCATATACCCCCCTTAATTCCCCCCCCTTAATAAGGGGGATACAGAGGGGTTAAATTTCACCTACAGGCACTATTCGCCGACAATATTTTCCTTTATCTATACACCGTATTAGAAGTTTTTCGCCATCAGGACTGAAAATAGGATTCCAGAGTACTTCAAAACCTCTCTTACCAACTTTGCCGTTAACAACAACAAAATATTCCCCTTTCCTCTGAGCCTTTGCAACTACTATGTCACTATTAGGACTAAAAATAGGGTCCCATATAGCATCAAAGGTCTCAGACCACGGAGTGCCATCTATCGCAATTGTCCATCTATTGTTATTCTCTACTGCAGCGGCAACCCTTCTGCCATCAGGACTGATAACCGGGGTCAATACCATTTGATTAAATGTGCTATTCCAGGGAGTCCCATCTACTGCTACTGTCCAGTTTCCAACGCTAGCAGCAACAACAGCAGCTAATTTCTTACCATCAGGCGAGGATACCTGTCTCCATACCTGGGGGAAATTACCCCATATTGGTTTGCCATTCATTGCAAGCGTCCATCCCTTGGGTGTCTTCACAGGCGCAACCACATCTGCACTTCCTGACCTGAAGATTGGCTCCCAAACAAGACCATACACTTGCTCCCATGGGTTCCCATCCACAACTATCGTATATTTAGCCATATCTGTCATTGCAACTGCCGCCACATGGTTGCTATCATCGCTAAAAATTGCCCCCCATAGAATTAAAAAATTATTATTCCAGGGAGTCCCATCTACTGCTACCGTCCAAAGCCTTTCGAGCAGAGCGAAGATATCCAATTCGGCACGCCTTTTTATCTGTACATGAGATGCGGTTCTTTTCCCATCCGGACTTATAGCAAGATCCCTTACCTCAGGAAATGCATTCTCCCAGGGTTTACCATTTAAACAAATGGTGCTTGTCATTTCACCTGTTCTAACATTGACAGCAATGCTTTTCCCATCAGGGCTTAGTGTAAGATTCCATATATAGTCAAATTTATCCTCCCACATATCATGATCTACGGCAACAGCCCACTCATAATCTCTTAATACGAGTGAAATCAGTTTATTCTCTGGAGTAAATTTAAGAGAGTATACCCTTTCAAATGTTTCTTCCCAGGTTTCTCCGTTAACACAGGTGGTGAACCTCCTGTTTTCATCTCGGACTACAGCAGCTATTTTCTCGCCATCATCACTGGGGACAAGTTCGCGAACTGATGAAAATTTTCTCTTCCAATCGCTAATATCAGCGACCAATTTCTCCCTTGTATCCCAATCCCAATTAATTATTTCGGACATATCGAATACCCCTTCCTTCATGCCGCCTTATATAATAACAATTAGCATCGGCAAACATGAAGTGTCATATAGAAATAAAACCTCCCCTGATAGAAAATACTGGATATTTTTGCAGCTTAACAGGAAGAAATCTACCACAAAAAAATCTACCATAGTTCAGATAAAAAGTCAATAGCTTTTTTGTATTTTGCGCTTTGTTTTTTCCAGTTTCATTTTCTAAATTTCTAATTGTCGGTGATGTGTTAATCGTAGCTATAGAAAAAACTATTTGACATTGGTATCAACTTTTCAAAAAATATACTGTGAGTTATTGAAAAATTATTAATCAAAACTAAAATATTTAAAAAGGAGAATTCTTTTTGCTAAACTCTCTATAGGAGCTTAGGTAATTAAAGATGATTGTTATATGGAGGAAAAATGTTTGAGAAGGTATTGACAGCAACAGATATGTTAGATGCCTGCGATGCAGCAGTAGTTGGCGCATTAGAAATCGCAAAACAAAATAATGGAAAACTCTTTCTTTTACACGTGCTGGAACCTTCTTATTTCCATGAGTGTGGACCGGTTGAAACTGTAAGGGATTTCAAAACAGGTGCGGAGACTGCTGCAACAAAAGAATATAGAGAGAAAGTCAAGGAGGAACTGGATAAAAAATGTGCAGGAGCATTAAAATCATACGGTAACTACCAGATTGATATTGCATATGGCAGGCCCAGCATTGAGATAAGGAGATGGGCGAGGAAGTTCAATGCAGATTTGATTGTACTTGCCCCCCATGCAGGAAGAGTAGAAGAAGGATTGATAGGCACCACTATTGGTAACACTGTAGAAGATGTGATTATGCATTCTACTTCACCTGTAATAATCCTTAATAGTTTAATTCCAAAAGAAAGATTGAATTTCAAAAAGGTAATGGTTTGTGTAGATTTTTCAAAATCCTGCAAACATGCCTGTGAGTTTGCTGCTAAATTATCGCGGAAATACAGCTCAAAGCTTTTCCTTTTTCATATGACAAGCCGTAAAGAATCAGAAAAAGAGATGGAAGAAAAAATCCAGAAGTTCTGTGCAATACCTGAGGGTTTAGAGCACCAATATGGTATCTGGCAAGGGACTGAGCCTTATTCAGAAATCCTGAAATATGCCCGTGAGAAGGACACCGACCTCATAGTCATGGGTTCACATACTAAAGAAACAGGAGAAAGGCCCTATATTGGAAGCGCTGTGGAAAAGGTAAGCGGCCAGAGTGTCTGTCCGGTTATTATCGTAACGCACCCAGACGCATTGTCAAAGATACATTAATGCTATATCAGAGAGGCAGATTTTTTGCTGGTTCCATGGGCAGTGGCTTTTTATGACCTGCCTCTCGCTCAGCCTTATCAAAACTATGTATCCTACGCTTTCGCTAGTATGGATGCGTGCCGAAGATTACCTCTTTTTTGAACTTCTCCTCTATTGTCTTTTTAAGCTCTACAATATCAATCGGGCATTGAGCTGTGTTTACGGCGGTCATTATACAGGTACCAAGATGAATGGCATCAATATCTCTTTCGTATAGTTTGCCCATCTCTACCATAAGCTTCATCTTTGGTATAATCACGCCAGGACAACCGCCACAGTCGTCCATCCCTACAACTTCTACATCAAAATCTTCCCAGCGTTTGTATTCCCCTGCACGTTCTGCAATTCCCTTGAAACATTTCATACAACCGCCTACACAGCTGATACCCTTAATATTCTTGCATGCTAATACTGCTATTCTCTTCTTTTCTTTTGCCATGCTAACCTCCTGTTTTTTTGATTCATAACGAACTTTGTTCCAATTGTTGTCATTCCAGCTCGTCGGAGTAACCCCTTTCATCCCCCTTAAATTAAGGTGGAAAGAAAGGGTTATTAAAAGATGCTGGATTTATCCGCCTGAGGCGGACAAGAGCCAGAATGAAAAAAATTACCAGCATAACCCTATTTTTCCTTCCCCTGTCTTAAAGGGAGTAGAGGAGGGGTTAATGACCACATCCCATGCCATGTCCATGGCCTGCACAGGTATTCTGGGAGTTAAATTCAGGAAGACTACTTTTTTTCAGTAAGGCAATGTTCTCCCGGACAGTTGGAGCCTGAGCCTGGAACACTTTAATGCTGGATTGGTTTAATACATTTAATGCTCCCATTCCTATTCCTCCGACGACAATCGCATCAATGTGCTGGTTATTAAGCTTCTTGAGCGGATTACATGAACCGTGTGCATGTTCATGATCTTTGTTATTCAGGGTTGTAATCTTACCTGAATCTGTTTCGACGATCACAAACGTCGGCGCTGAGCCGAAGTGCCCGTATACCTCGCTCTCAATCCCTTTCACTTCTGCTACCGGAAAACATACTTTCATATTTGTTCCTCCTTTTGTTCAGTCTCAATTTTTAATGCTTTTCCTTTTATCAGACATTCAGAAACTTTCTTGTGCGCATTACTTATGATTCTCCCAAATGTCTGCCTTGAAATTTTCATCCTTTTAGCTGCGTCCTCATGATAGAGTTCCTCAAAGTCAGCAAGCCTGATAGCTTCGAGTTCATCAATAGTTAAAGCTATCTCTTCGAGATGGACCATAGGAATCCCTCTTGGTTTAAAATATACTGCATCGGGGTTACATCTTACATACCTACATTTTTTAGGCCTCGCCATATCTCATTATAAGCATATGCTCATTATTATCTCAACCGACATCTCCAGAACTCTTTCAATTTGCTTGCAAGATATGATGATAAAGCTCTTCAGGCATTGCAGCTATGGCAGAGATAAAGATGGAATGCTATTAAACCGATCATAAATTTCAGAAGGAAGTAATAAGGGAATAAATCCTTGTAAAGCAGCCTTTTTTACTTCTTCTTGCGAAGCGACCCGACGAATAAGATCTCTTTTCTCAGCAAGTCCCAGGACATCAGCAAAGGCTTCCAACATTCCGTCAGGAAAGGCATATACAAAAAGGTGCCCCTCAACAATAGAGAATAAAGGATTAAATTCAATAACAAGCCCTGTACTAATTTTTTTTGTCCTGAGCATTCCAGTTTCGACGAGCTTTTCAACGAATTTCCGTCGTGCAGTTCCTGAGAGTGTGAGCAATTTTGCAATCTCTAAAAATAGTTGTGGGGTAGTTTGTGTCATGAGCTTTCTTGAAACATCAAGCCGGACCCACCAGAGATCATAACTCAGGAGGGATTTTCTTTTAATGACCTGGCTCATCTCTCCTGCATACATATTCCTTATGTAAAGAAAATCGGGGAAATCAAAAATTGCAGAAGGCATTTGTTTTGGGCAATCTTTGGTGGAAAATTTAACCTCTGTAATTAATTTATTTTCAAGTTCACTGTTCCAGAACCGCACTATTTTTTTAATGAACTCTGGATCAGGTCTATATCCGTAAAGAAGAATTTTTGTTCCCTGTACTTCTTCTTTTGATCGTCCGAGGAGTATGAAGATACCGGGGTTGTGAGCATCTTCTGGAAGTAAGACAAATTTAAGGATTATGTCTTGTGTGAATATATACACAGGAATGCGATTGAGTGTCAGGTATGAAGCTGCCAGTTTTAAACCCTCTCCATAATATCCCCTCATCCAGCATTCCTTGTTACTTTCTCCCATGCGAAGTGCCTCTAATTTGATACCACGACCTCTGTCTATAATCCATGTCCCATGTATGTCCTGTTCAAACTGCACATGAGGCTTCCCCATTACCAATTCTTCTTCATCCAAGGCATTCTGAATTAATTCCCTTAGCGATATGAACAAATTGAAATCCCTTTTATCAACATAATCCTTTGACAATCCTGTTGAAAAGAGGGCATCGTATCTGATGATTTTCGATGCAATATCTTGAGGTTCTTCCAGATCTAAAATTATTCCCCTATTTTCAGCCTCGATCAGGGGTATGATTGAGGCCGATGTACTAGGAGAGAGATCGTACGCGCGCAATATCTCCTTAATCCCCGTTTGTGAATTATTTTTCATTTTACTTTCCTCTTGAGGGTGACATTTTTAAATTCTTTATCTCTTAATCCCCTTTTAAATCGTCATCTCCCCTTCTTTTAGTCCTCCCACTTTAGAGCACCTGTAGGACATGAGTCAATTGCCTCTTGAATGTTGCAAGTATCTAATGCATTGGGATTTTTAACACGTGCCTTGCCATTCTCTCCAAGTTCAAAAACATCAGGGCACAGTTCAACACAGGTCTCACAGCCTTCACACAAATCCTCATCAATAATAATTTTTTTCGCCATCTTTTCCCTCCTTTGTTTATTTTTCTTTTTGTCTTTTATGTATTATTTGGCCTTTTCTAACTCCTTTAGCTCTTCTTCAGCACCCATCAATTCTTCCTTCATCATCTCAATATGCTCTTTCAAATCCTCTAATTTCTTCTTCTTTTGTCGGTCTCTCCATCCACCTTCTCCGTCTTTACCTTCTAAAAACAATCGAAATCAAAAAGATTAATGTACTTATCAATATAATCAAAGGCCCTGCAGGAAATTCTGATAGTTCAGCGAGTAGAATACCGACTGAAGAAGATATCACTCCAATAACCATTGCCCCAAAAGCATAATGAGCTAATTTCCTGCTTACATTTCTCGCAGCAGAAGCCGGGATTGCAACTAATGCGGCTGTTAATAGGCCGCCGACTATTTTTACTCCTAAAGCAACAATAATTGCAATTGAAAATAAATAGATAAGATTATATTTTTTAACAGCTACTCTCTCAGATCTGGCTAAGTCTTCGGAAATATTAATCAAAACCATTTCTGAGTAAATCTTTTTTAATACGAAAAGGAGAGAAATGGATACGGCAACAGAGATGACTGTTTCCCATAAAGTGATATGCGAAATATCGCCCACCAAGGCTACTTCTGCCTGTTCAATGGGTAAAAATAAGAAAGTAATGGCTACCCCTGAGGCAAAAACAATAGCTGTTAAAGCCTCCATTGGCAATTTCGTTCTCATCTCTAATAACCAGATCAAGACTATACCCAAGATAACGAAAGGAAATGCACCTAAAGAGACATTAAAATGATAAAGTAAGGCAAGTGCTATTCCCGGCAGCGTCAGGTGGCCAAGTGGACCTGCCACCAGAGCCATTCTTTTGCTTAACATGAGAGAACCTAGATATCCGGCTGCTCCCCCGATAAAAATTCCGGCAGTTATGCTTAATAAAAGTTGATTCCCCATATTCCTAATAGTGTTTATGTTGATAATACTTTACTTCTTCACCATAAAGTTCCCGCAGACTCTCCGGAGTTAACACTTCCCGGGGAGGTCCATGACATATCAGGTGTTTGTTTAAACAGATAACATCCGTCGAAAATTTATAAACAACACTCAAGTCATGGGTAACCAGCAACATAGTAAGATTTCTTTCCAGCTTCAATTTAGCTAAAAGATTATAAACAGTCTCCTCGCCGCTGATGTCAATACCAGCAGTAGGTTCATCAAAGAGTAAGACCTGCGGATTCTTGATAAGTGCCCATGCTATCAATACTCTCTGAAACTGTCCTGAAGATATATCACCCATTTTTTTCTCCAGAAAATCCTCTCGGAATCCAACAGAATCTAAAATCTCTTTTGTATCTTTTTCAGAAGATTTTTTCAATTTAAAAAAATCGTTCACGCTTAAAGGGATGTCTTTTATAAATGGTAATCTCTGGGGGACATAACCGATTTTAATATCTGAATCCCATTCTATTTCTCCTTCATGCGGTATCAGACCCAGCAAGGTTCTGAGCAAAACTGTTTTCCCTGCTCCATTAGGGCCTAAAATTGTAACCACATCACCTCTTTTTATCTGAAAGGACAGATTTTCTATAATATTCTGATTATCCAACCTCACTGTCAGCCTCTTCACCTTCAATATGAAATGGTTTTCCATAAATTCTTCCCTAAAGGCTTCACTATGTAAAAATTATTAAACCAGCTTTGGAAGAGTGAAGCTAAAGGTGCTTCCTTTCCCGGGTATGCTCTCGACCCGTATCTTCCCGCTATGAGCTTCCACTATTGTCTTCGCTATGGAAAGCCCAAGGCCTGATCCTGCTGAATCTCTACTCACACGATAGAAGGCATCAAAGACATAAGGAAGATGTTCCGCAGATATGCCAACTCCTGCATCAATCACCTGAACCTGCACTGCCAGATTCCAATCATTCAGTTTCACCAACACTATCGTATTATGTGGCGAGTATTTCACTGCGTTATCGAGTAGATTTTCGAGAACACGTTCAATCATTTTGCCGTCAGCATTAATTACAGGTATTAAGGTATCCGAATATTCAAAAGAGATTTGTATGTTCTTTTTCTTTGCCTCAACCCTGGCTATCTCTATCTGACGGTTTATGGCTTCTTCTATATTAAAAACACTCTTTAACGGTCTACATTCCGTTGTCTCAAACCGGGAAAATTCCAAAAAATCGCTTATCAGTTCCTCCACCTTTATTATCTCTTCTTTTATTATGTGCAGTGTATTAAGTTGCGGTTCTGTAAGGGGGCCTACTTTTCCTGAGAGCAATCTCGATAAAAACCCGCTGGCGGTAATTACTGGATTTTTCATATCATGGGCAAACATAGGAAGGATATTTTTCCGCTCTCTTTCAAGTTTTTTAATTTCAGTAATATCTCTAAACAGTTCAATCCCTCCGATAAAATTCTGATCTTCATCAAAAAGGGGTGCTATCGAGGCAACTATGGTAATTACTTCACCGCTTTTTTGCTTTACGTTTGTCTCTACTGCTGCCGTCTGCCGTTTTTTCTGGAGAGCGTATTGAAACAGCGGGCAGGCTTCCCTGTCGCTTGAGCCGTGGAGAATCTCAAGATGAGATTTTCCAATCACTTCACTTTTCAGATAACCGGTAATCACCTCAGCTTGAGGGTTAAAATCGATAACAACCCCTTCTTCGTCAACCAGAGTAAAACCTATTGGCAGACTGTTTCTTATGATTTCATAAATTTGACATTCTTCTATTTTCATAGTCTCACAAAAAAAATTAATGGATTGTTATCCTGTCTTTTATTTTCGAAAAAATATAATATTTCTTTGTTCCATGCCGTCTTTCTGTGACAATGCCCTCTGTTTTTAATCTTTCTATCATCATTGTGGCATTACCCTCTGATATTCCAAATATATTGGCTATATCAATAGTTGTCAAAGGACGTCTTTTTGTCATTTCAATAATGGAATTTTCTACATCAAAATTCTCAGCTCGCCTTTTTCCATGAAACTCCGCTATTACCTTACAATTCTCGCCAAAGAAATGTTTTATAGCCATCATTTCCGTAGTACTGAGAGGGTTTGCAAATATTTCGGAAGGAGGCCTGATAACTGTATTTAGGTAAACCCTATCAGGTTTTATTTCAGATATTTTGTTTTTTATTCTTGAAAGCTCTTCAGACGTATCATTAAAACCTTTTATTAACATAATCTCAAGCCACACTTGACCACTGTAAAGCTCTCTGAATCTCTTTAAGCCATCTATTATCAAATCGATTTTAAGAGCTCGATGAGGTCTGTTTATCTTTTGAAACATTTCAAAGGAAGCTGCATCCAGCGAAGGCAGGACCACATCTGCTTTCAGGAGGTCTTTCTGTACGTCCTCCCTAAAAAGAAGCGTGCCATTTGTCAGAACCGCCAGGGGAATAGAAGTTATCGCCTTTATTTCTCGTATTAATTCACCAATATCTGAATTCAGGGTTGGCTCTCCAGAACCGGAAAAGGTTATATAATCTATGAGTTGGTTCGTGTCTAAAACTTCTTTGACTTCTCTGAGGACATCATCTTTTTGAGTATACATTTTTCTTACAATACTCTTTCGGACTGTCCTTCCAAGCTGACAATATATGCAATCAAGGGAACAGATTTTATAAGGAACTAAATCCACTCCTAAGGAAAAACCTAACCTTCTTGAGGGTACAGG
>JBNAVX010000054.1:0-16613 GCA_049700155.1 Thermodesulfovibrionales bacterium | reverse complement strand
CATTAATATGGGGCTTTACCCTCTCAAATTTAGCCTTTGCCATCTTTGCCTCCTTTCAAACCTTCTCAGAGCCCATGACCGGGATTGAACCGGTGACCTCATCCTTACCAAGGATGTGCTCTGCCAACTGAGCTACATGGGCAAATTCATTATGCATAATGAGTAATCAGTCTTAAAATTAAATTTCTTAATCATTTACGCTCTAATCATTTTACAATCTATGGAGCGGGAAACGGGATTCGAACCCGCGACCCTCAGCTTGGAAGGCTGACGCTCTACCACTGAGCTACTCCCGCACACATAAAGTTAAAAGTTTGAACCCGCTCTTTCTTCTTTCTTTGACTTATAACTTTCAACTTTTAACTTCTAACTACGCACTTTGCTTTGCAAAGTGCGTATGGTGGAGAGGGGAGGATTCGAACCTCCGAAGGCTGCGCCGGCAGATTTACAGTCTGCTCCCTTTGGCCACTCGGGAACCTCTCCTCTTCTCCTCTCAAACATCTTTAAATCATCTAATATGGAGCCACCGAAGGGAATCGAACCCCCGACCCGCTGATTACAAATCAGCTGCTCTGCCTGCTGAGCTACGGTGGCTTCAATAAATTTAAAACTTTTGATAATAGAAAAGGGGAACAGTATTCCTTCCAATTTAAATCTTAAATTTAAAATTTAACAAAGTTTATTATAAAAAGGTCAATTATTAAAATTCAAGAAAAAATGCCTTTATTATGAAAATTTGAAGTTATTTTAGATATTTCTTAATCTTTTTCTAAAAACCTCAAAAGCAAAAATTCCTGCTGCGACAGATACATTTAGAGAATTTATCTTTCCTTTCATTGGAAGACTTGCTATTATATCACAACTTTCTTTTACTGTCTTTCTCAGCCCTTTACCCTCTGAACCAATTACCAGTGCCAAAGGTAATAAAAGGTCAATCTCCCATATAAATTTTCCACCACCTGCCTCTGCACCAATTATTGTTATACCTCTCTTTTTCATTTCTTCAATTGCGTGTTTGATATTTACTACTCTTGAAACATTAACATACTCTATCGCACCAGCAGATGTCTTTGAGACCTCGGGACCAAGACTTACTGATCTATGTGATTGAATAATTATGCCATGCACACCTGCCGCATCTGCAACTCTTATTATAGCTCCAAGATTTCGAGGATCTTCAATGCAATCAAGAACTATAAAAAAGGGTGTTTCATTATTTCTTATTGGTATTTCAAGTAAATCTTCAAGAACCATGTAATTCCTTGGTGAAACCCTCGCAGCTACTCCCTGGTGTCCTTTTGGAAAACGTTGATAAAAACTTTTTTCAGTCAGTCTGACAGAGATATTTCTCTTTCTTGCTTCTTCTTCGATCTCTATTATTCTTTGAGAAACTCTTTTTCCTTTTGACACAAAGACTTCTTTTATTACTCTCCCTGCTCTCAAAGCCTCAAGAACAGGATTAACTCCATATATGAACTCATAATCCAACCTTTACTCTCCAATCAGTTCTACTATCCTTGTCTTCAAGGATTATCCCTCTCTCTTCAAGATCTTTTCTAATTCTATCAGCCAACTTCCAATCTTTTTTCTTTCTTGCATCTTGTCTTTCCTTAATCTTTTCAAGTATCTCTTCTTCAGAAAGTTTGATCTTTTTCTTAAGCATCAATGAGCGGTACCACTCCTCAGGAGTTCTTCCAAAAATATTAAGTACCCTACCTATTTCTGAAAGAACTTCTTTTGATTTTTGTAAAAGTTCTTTTACTTTCAAGCCTGATGGTTTACTATCTATAAATCTGTTAATATCCCTTATAAAATCAAAGATATGTCCGAGGGCAAGTGCAGTATTAAAATCGTCATCCATTGCTTCTTCAAATCTTTTTCTGAATTGCTGAACTTTTATCTCAAAGGTTCTTTCAGCCTTTTCAGAACTGCTGTCTACTCTATCTTCTTCAAGAAAAGAGTTCACCCTGAGAATTGTTGAATAGTATCTATCCAGTGAAACTTCTGTTTCACGTAATTGCTCATCTGAAAATTCTATAGGACTTCTGTAATGAGTTGAGAGGAGGAAAAGTCTTAATACCTCTGGATCAAACTTATCAAGGATTTCCCTGACCGTAAAGAAATTACCAAGGGACTTTGACATCTTCTCTCTATCAATCGTTATGAACCCATTATGTACCCAGTATCTTGCAAAAGGTTTTCCTGTGAATGACTCTGATTGGGCAATCTCATTTTCATGGTGTGGGAAGATTAGATCTGCACCTCCGCCATGGATATCAATTTCTTTGCCAAGATGCTTAATAGACATTGCAGAGCATTCGATATGCCAGCCAGGTCTTCCCGCTCCCCATGGGCTATCCCATGCAGGCTCACCTTCTTTTGATCTTTTCCATAGGGCAAAGTCCATAGGGTTTTTCTTTCTTTCATCTACTTCAACCCTTGCTCCAGCTACCATCTCTTCCATGTTTCTCTTTGACAATTTGCCATACTCTGGAAATTTTTCAACCTCAAAATATACATTCCCGTCAATTTCATATGCATAACCTTTGTCAATAAGTACTTTTATGATTTCTATCATCTCTTTAATATGTTCTGTTGCCTTTGGTTCAAGATCAGGTCTCCCAACACCAAGGGCATCCATATCTATGTAATATTCCTCTGTGTATTTTCTTGCAACACTATCCCACGAAATACCTTCCTGCTTTGACTTATTGATTATCTTGTCATCTATATCAGTAAAATTCTTCACAAAAATCACATTATATCCTTTATATCTCAGATATCTACTCATAATATCAAAGACTATCGCACTCCTTGCGTGTCCTATATGGCAATAGTCATATACAGTTACTCCGCAAACATACATCTTTACAATCCCCGGGCTTAGAGTCTCAAATTCTTCTTTTTTACCAGTAAGTGTATTGTAAATTTTCATCTTTAATCCTTTTATGTTAACACCATTCCAGTCATATGCGTATAGGACTCAGGCTTAATAAAATAGATTTCTTTAAATTTTTTATGTGTAGAGTTTTAAATTATACAATAATTGCATTCTATGTTAATATATCTCTCTATGAATTCCCTTAATATTGACCCATCAGACCTAAAGAAAATGATAGCAGATTACATGGAAAATGGTTTCCTTGAAAATATTGTGGATATGTTCAAACAGGATTCAACTCTATATGCATATGTTGGAGACCTGATAATAGATGAAAGACTTATGGTAAGACTTGGCACCTCGGCTCTCATCGAGACACTGAGTTCTGATGATCCTGAAAATATCTCAAAGGCAATACCTTCTTTAATCCCCCTTTTAAAAGACCAGAATCCAACACATAGATGCGATGCTGCTTATCTGATCGGAATGATTGGAAATAAAAATATAATTCCATATCTGAAAGAACTTGAAAATGATAAAGATGAAAATGTAAGAATTATTGTTAAAGAGGCTATTGAGGAGATCGAGGCAAGATCCTAATAACTTATTCTCTAACCCACTTAACTCATAAATTTATGAGTAACTGGCAGATGCAGTATTCTCGCTCATTCTCGGCTCGATTAATATCGAGCCTCCGAGGTAAATTCTTTCTTCGAAAGAATTTAAATCCGCTCAAATACTGCATCTGCCAAAAATTTTATGAATAATATAGGCTAAAGAAAAAAGGTTATAAGTTACTTAGATAGTCTTGAAATGTTTGAATTTGTAGTTCTTGGTAGTGGAACCGCTATCCCCCATAAAAACCGTTTCGCGCCTGGTTATGCCTTGAAGATAAATGATCACTATCTCTTGTTTGATCCCAGTGCTGGTACCCTTCACAGGGCAGTTAAATATGGAATTGAGTTCAAAAAGATTTCTCATGTCTTTTTCAGTCATTTACATCCAGACCATACAGGCGAC
This sequence comes from Thermodesulfovibrionales bacterium, assembly GCA_049700155.1. Lineage (GTDB taxonomy): Bacteria > Nitrospirota > Thermodesulfovibrionia > Thermodesulfovibrionales > SM23-35 > JACAEY01. The sequence goes on along the minus strand of JBNAVX010000054.1, from coordinate 12,712 downwards.
CTTGTCCCTATTCTCTTTGCCTTGATGAATCCTGAAATAGGTCCTTTAATCAGGATAAAGATTATCGGACCACCTAAATTTTTAGACTTTTTCTATCGTCTGAAAGAAGTATATGGTCACTGGATTGACGTTCCTCCTGATAGAGCTGTGATTTCTGAGATACCGTCTGGAGTGCTTGATGAACAAGAATTTAGCGTTATGCGGGAGTTCCTCTCTCATACTGAAAACTCCATAGGTTTTAGAGTAAATCATAAGGAAAGCGGGAAGTCCTGGGTATATTCAGGAGATACAGATTATTGTAATGGTATAGTAAAACTGGTAAATAATGCTGATGTAGCAGTACTGGAATGCTCTTTCCCTGACCAGTTCAAAGTTCCCGGTCATCTTACTCCCTCTCTGGCTGGAAGAATTGCAAGGGAAGGTAATGTACATCATTTAGTCCTGTCCCATTTTTATCCACATTGTGATGAGATAGATATTATTGATCAGTGCCGAAAAGAATTTTCAGGAAAAATTACTTTAGCTACTGATTATCTCAAAGTTCTTATTTAGACCACTTAATTCATAAATTTATGAGTAACTGGCAGATGCAGTATTCTCGCTCATTCTCGGCTCGATTAATATCGAGCCTCCGAGGTAAATTCTTTCTTCGAAAGAATTTAAATCCGCTCAAATACTGCATCTGCCAAAAATTTTATGAATAATATGGGTTAGATTTCTTTTATCCTATATCCCAGATACCATCCCATTTTTTAGGAGGAGTCTTTATCAAATACTCACATCTTTTAATAAAGACTTTACTTGGGATATCTTCAGGATTATTCTTCAGGGATTCAGAAAACTTCATTAATGCAGCACTGAATTCTCCTTTATGATATAGTTTAAGCCCTTTTTCAAATATTTCTATAAAGGGTTTTTTCTCCCCATCTATCAATTCAAAAATCCTTATATCCTGCTTTCTCCCTTTGACCCTGACTTTATCCAATTCTCTTACTGTAAGTTTTCCCTCAATTTTCTCCATAGTAGATTCACTTATTATAATCTCTGTGCCATAAATCTTATTTAAAGACTCAAGACGCGAAGCAATATTCACATTATCACCTATTACTGTAAAATCGAACCTCTCTTCTGATCCCATGTTTCCAGCCATTACTATACCTGAGTTTATTCCTACTCTCATAGAGATTTTGTATCCTGGTATATTGATTTCCCTGGCAAGTGTCTTCATCTGCCTCTGCATTTTAAGTGCTGCAAGACACGCATGTAAAGCCTGCTCTTCGTCTTCTGCTGGAGTCCCCCAGACAGCCATTATAGCGTCTCCTATGAATTTGTCGAGAGTTCCCTGATATTCAAATATGATCTTTGTCATCTCAGTGGTATATCTCGTCAGTATTGATACAACATCTTCTGGCTCATTCATCTCGGACATTTCAGTAAAACCCGCGAGGTCAGAAAACAGGACTGTTGCATAGACCCTTTGTCCACCGAGTTTCAACCTCTCAGGATTTTCAATAACCCTCTTTGCGACCTGAGGGGAAAGATAAAAGGAAAAGGCTCTTCTTAAATATCTTCTTTTCTTCTCTACTCCTGAATAGCTTATGATGCCTGATGAAACGAAATTTATTAAAATCCCGGAAAGGATAGCTGTAAATGGTAGAAAAAGCCCATATTTATTAAAAAGAAAATATGACACCAATATGTATAAGACCCCAAAAAAAATATTCAGGATAGTACTTCTTAAAGGGCTCCACTTATGATTCATGGATGTCAAAAAAATAGACAGGAAGAAAATGAGTAATAATGCCTCTCTCTTTCTTAATGGTTTTAAGACATCATCTTTTAGAAGGGAGGAAAGCATATTAGCATGGATTTCTATTCCAGGAGTTAGCTTGTCGTCAATTATATAAAATGGTGTAGCAAACATATCCATACCCCTGATAGAACTTGGGACCTGAAGATAAAGTGATTTTGTATGTCTCGCCTCTGCTCCTGACTCTGTATCAGGATAATACTTTCCAACAAGTACAATCTTATCCTTGAAAAACTCTTCGGGCAAGAAGAAATCTGGCTTTAATGCCTTAAAGTAAGGAACATAAGGGATATGATGAGCTGGACCCCTAAAATGAACCATACTTCTATAGTCTACTTTTTTCGAGATACCAAGCATTTTTAATACGGAAGCCTCAATTGATGGGATATCTTGGGTGCCCCAGAAAAAACGCCTGACAACATTATCAGCATCGAGCGGGATAGATGATATTCCAAAAGTTGCCCCTGCTTTCAGGAATTCATCCAAAGGTTTAATTAGTATCTCCTTTGAAAATTTTTCTGTCTTTACACTCTCTATATCTGCAGAAAGCACAACATTACCATATTTCTTAATAGCTTCTGCCATTGCCTTATCTTCATCAGGTATTGAGGGCTCTGAAAAGATTATATCCATTACAACTGCCTTTGCCCCTGAACTCCTCAGAGCCTTTATGAGTTGTCCGTGGATACTCCTTGGCCAGGGCCATGGAAGGTTTATATTCAAGAATGATTCTTCATCAATCCCAACTATTACAACATCTTCTAAGGGTTTTATAGTGCCTCTTAAGCATGAATAAACATCATATACCTTCATATCAAAATGTCTGCCCGGAAAAGAAAAGTAAATTATAAGGGTGAAAATCACTGTAAATAAGGATATTCCTGTAAACCTTTTCACACCTAAAGTCTATAACCTACTCTGAAAGAAAATGTAGTTCCTTTTGCTGGTAAACCACCCTCAAACCAATAGTAAGGGTGGTAGAGTGTTTTATACTTCACATTAAATAAGTTATTAATTGACAGTGAAAGAAAGAACCTTTTTTTAAGAAATTCTTTGTGTAAGTAAAAATCAGTTATGAAGTAGCCCTTCAATTTAATAGTATTATCACTGTCAGCGAATCTTTCACCTATATAAGATTCCCTGACAGAGATATAAATTTCTTTAGGATGTATGAAGACCAATCTTGCATCACCTGAGTTCAGTGGGACACCATACAACTTTCTTCCTGAGCCATCAAGATACATACTGCCATTGTAGTGGTATCTTACTGAGAATGAAAAATAACGGCTTAGTATCTGGTTTATTGCAAATCTACCATACCATAGTTGTGCCTTTTTATCACCACCAGTAGCTACTAAATCACTGAGTCTTGAGTAACCGATTAGTGTTTTAAAAAAGGTCTTTTTAGTAAGCTCATATTCTAAACTTCCCTGCATATCTTCTGCTGAATTAAAGTCCATATCAAATGTAGGCGGTATTAAACCTGATACCCCTACTGGAGCAAGCTCTCCAAGAAATCCAGTAGTTGACCTCTTTTGATAGGCAATCCTGAAGACCCCGTTATTGCCAAGATTGAGAGTAAGACCAACCCTTGGGTTAAGGTCGAATGTATTTTTATCATACATCTTCAAATTAAAGGAATCATACAAAGTATCCTGAGAATGGTAATCACCCTCAGTGCTGTAGTACGAAAGGAAAACTCCTGAATCAAGAGTAATCTTCTGACTAATTGACCATCTATCATACAAATGGAATATAAGATATCTGCTTATATGGTTCTGATGTATTCTTTCGATCCATCTTGGGAATCTATATGGCCATTCTTCACCAAAGTCCACCTCTTCAAAATTATAATCAATCCCGTAGGATACCTGATGATTTTCATAAAGAGTGAGCATATGCCTTATCCCAAAAGCAATGTTTTGTATTTTATCTGCACTATCGGCAAAACCTGAAAGGTCATCCTTAAAGTCAGGGTTTTCAATATTATCATTTTCCTTGAAGTACCTGAGGTTTGTAATGAGATGTGAAACAGGGCTAAATCGCCTGTGATATCCTATATTAATCCAGTATCCATTATCCTTATATGTTTGATTATTATCAGATCTCCTGAACCTTAATGAGGCAAAAGGAGCAATCCCAATTTTATCTCTGTAGTAACCTAAATTCAGATAGAGATCATCTTTATAGTCCGGTCTATAACCAAGAATAATCTCAGAATCCAGACTTTTGACTTTATTGTTTTCAAGGTAGCCATTATCTCTATAAGCCTTTGAATAAAACCAATAAGTGAGAGGGAATCGGCTTCCTAAATCTCCACTACCCTCAAGCTTAGCCTGTGTCTCTTCTGAATCTCCAAATGTATAAGTACTCTCTAAAGTAAGGTAATTCCCAGGTTTACTTATCAATGTACTGTATCCATTTGAGAAATTGAGGGAGTTAACATTAAGAATTAAACCCTGGAGTATTTCACTGAAATATGGTGTCTCAAATTCATTGTAACCCTGAAGAGAACTCACCAAACCTAATTTTTCATAAGCCTTAGCAACTCCTATATGTGTAATATTGCTGTATGGATTTACAAAAAGTGCCTTCTGGCTATAATAAAGGGACCATTCAGGTAGATCAAAAAAATCAAGCCCATAATTTACTGACATCAGACCAGTCTTTGATCTTTCAAAAAGTGCCTCACCTGATGTCTTCCTGTAGGGTAGAAGTTTGATAACCTTTTGTGCCTCTTCTATAGCCTTTTCAGGCATATAGAGGTCATTATAAATAATGCTTGAAAGCTGATGGGGTGTAGAATCAAGAGGGTCACATTCTCCAGCCCTCCTGAGCTCCTCAAGTGCTTCACTGAATGCATGTTTCTGATAATATGCTATCGCAAGAAAACTGTGTATCTCAGAGAGGTCTGGCTCAAAAAGACATGCTTTTGAAAATTCTCTTATTGCTTCATCTGTTCTGCCCTCTTTTAATAAAATAATTCCCTCACCGAGGTAAGTCCTTGAGAAGTTAGGATCAAGTTCATAAGCCTTTTTGAATTCTCTTCTTGCCTCATCTAATTTATTGATATCAGCTAAAAGCCTACCATAGTTATAGTGGTGTAATGCATTAAACGGTGCTATCGAAATTGCCTCTTTAATAAAATCAACAGCCTCTGGGATATAGCCTTCTTCTCGCAGAAGGTCTGATAATTTTGCTCTTGCTTCGTCATTAAATCTATCAAGTTCGATTGCATAAGAAAGTGCTTCTCTTGCCCTTTTTGAATCCCCTGTAACAACCCTGTGATAAAAACCTAATCTCTCATATCCTTCAGATAAAAAAGGGTGTACTTTTATCAATCTATCTATAACTGTCTTTGCATTATCTGGTTTATTGATTATGAAATAAATATCTGCTTCAAAAGCAAGGATATACGGGTCATCAGGAATTGCTGAAAGTCCTATCTCGCATTCATGTATTGCTCCTTCAAAATCACCAAGAAATGTCTGAAGATAAGATGAGAATATATAAGGCAGAGGGCTCTGTGGAAATAAAGATTTAGCCTCCTTGAGAAGTTCCCCTGCTTCAGCAGTCTGGTTCTTGGTAATTAATATATATGATTTTCCAAGGAGAGATAAAAGGTCTTTCTCTATATTCAAAGCCATCTCAAAATATCTTCCTGCATCTTCAATATTTCCTTTTATAAGTTCATTTAGACCATTATTAAAAAATTCTTCTGCCCTTCCGAGAAGACCTTCTTTAACCCTTAAATATCTGATGAGCCTCTTTTCTGTCATATAATATGTCCACTGAATCCTGTCTCTCGGGTTTATAATGAGAGTCTTAACAGGTGCCTGCCTTGCAAATACAACTGCCTGTTCGTTCTTACCTACAATGATTGACCCATAAGGGTTAAAAAGCTGGACATTTCCATCCAGCACAACAACCTTTGATTCATTTTCTTTTACAGAAATACTCCATTCTGTTCCTCTTATAGCTGCTGTTGCATAAGGGGTCTCTATCATCAGACCCTCTGTAACCCCTTTGGAACGTGTCCAAACCTCACCCGACTCAAGAGAAAGCAAAATCTTCATTGCACCAGCCCTTTCTCTATGTGGACCTACCTGCTTGATTACGAGTGTGGTATTACTTCCTAATTTAAGCTGTGTATTATCTCTGAAAAGGATAGATGCACGGCTGAGATTACCTGTTTTTATAACATCACCTGCGATAAGTTCTTGACCTATGATCGCTGGTTGAAAATTTTCTTCAGGGAAAAGCCTTATCATGACTTTACCTGCAGTAAATATAATTTCTCCTGCAGAGCTATAACCTTTTCTCTTTATAATTTGATCAGAACCGCAGGCAAGCGAGAAAGGAAGAAAAATCCCCATCAAAAAAATTAAAAATATCCTTATTATCAGAAGGGGTCTCATATCTTAATACCCCGTTTTTATTGATTTTCCAGCCTATTCATACGATTTTTGTATTGAAGTTGTCAAGAAGAAATTACGGACTACTCTTTTAAAGTGAGCTGTAAATCAATAAAGATATTGGAAAACCATCAAGGGGATAAGCAAAACATCCATCAAATTATTTAACGTATTTAATTCATAAAATATTTATGAGTAAATATTTATGAGTAATTGGTTGATGCAGTATTCTTGCTCATTCTCGTCCTAAAAAGCTTTCTGGATAAATCAGCTCAAATACTACATCTGACAAAAATTTTATGAATTATGAATAATATGAGCTATTAAGGAGTTTAAATTGATAACTCTTAGAGAGTTTATTTTTCGGTTGCTACTGAAAACAGTATCTGTTTGTGTATTACTTATTCAGGCGATAGATTCTACCTAACTTAGTAAAATGTAATCTAAACCATTAAGGAATAGTTAAAAACTTGATATTTTGATATAATTTTGTTGGTATATAAGCAAGTACTTCTTGGATGCTTAAGGTCTGTAATCTTTACAAAAGAGTTGGTATAGATGGCAAGGAGACGAAAAGCTGGGGATAAGGAACAGGTTGGGGATTACCGCAATGAAAAGGATTGCTGTGAAGGTTATTGACTTCAGGGGAAATAAGGTACTAAAGGTGATGCCTTTAGGGAAAGTAAAATTTGAAAAGGAGAAAGAAATATGAAATCGCTTGAAGAAAAAATAAGAGATCTTCCACCAGAACTCAAACAGGAGGTGAATGATTTTATTGATTTTTTGATGAAAAAACATATACAAAAACCAGAGGGTAAATTAAGGTTAGACTGGGCAGGGGCCTTAAAGGACTTAAGTAATAAATACACATCTGTTGAACTCCAGCATAGAATACTTGATTTATGGGAGTTATCTGCTGTAGAGGCTACAAGCTCAGCAGAAAAAAAGAATGTATCTGATTGATACAAATATTATTTTGGAGGTTTTGCTCTGGCATGAAAAGGCTGAAGAAGTGACACAATTCTTTGAGAAATTTCCACATCATAATCTATATATTACAGATTTTTCTTTATTTTCAATCGGATTAATTCTATTACGGAGAAAGCAGCATGATGTTTATATAAAATTGATAAATGATATTTTGATTGATGGTGGGCTTCAATTGGTACACCTCTCCATAGAAGATTTGAAAAAAGTTGTTGAAATCTCGCAAAAATTCAATATTGATTTTGACGATGCTTACCAATACACTGCAGCAGAAAAACATAATCTGACTATTATCAGTTTTGATTCCGATTTTGACCGAACTGAACGAAAAAGAAAGACCCCTGCAGAGGTTTAATTATGTCTCTTGCAGTAGATAACCCTATTATCAACTCACCTTTTGAAGAACCTTCACGTTACTGGGAATACAAAGAAGGAAAACCAACACTGGGAAAGATATAAAGAAGATCCTTGCTGCAGCTCCCTACCTTAATGGAGGACTTTTTCAGAGAAACGAACTGGACGAATTACCATTTCATATAACCGACAGTCTTTTCGATAAAGTTTTCAACTTCTTCGAGAAATATAACTTTACCATTCGTGAAGACTTTCCTCTGGATGTTGAAGTTGCAGTAGATCCCCAGATGATAGGTTATGTTTATGAATCCCTTTCCAATGTAGCAGAGGAAATATATGAAAGACAGGACCTCGGCATATTCTATACTCCCACAGTGGAAGTTGACTTCATGTGCAGGAGGTCCTTAGTCGAATATCTCAACAACCACTTAAATTCCCCTCTATCAAGAGGGGATAGGGGTGTGTCATTGAGGGGTGAAGGGAGATTTGAGCTTCCAAAGGAATGGATATACAGGCTGCTTTTTGATGAAGATAAAAAAGAGGTTGAGGATTACATTACAAAAAAGAATCTCTGGTATCCTCTGGAAGAAGTTCTTGATAACCTTACAGTGGTAGATCCAGCTTGTGGTAGTGGTGCCTTCCTTGTAGGGATGCTCCGGGTACTGGTAGAACTTTACAGACTCATTTATCGCCATATCCAGAGGGAAATGACAGAGTTCGAACTGAAGAAAAAGATTATTGGAAACTCACTTTATTGGCGTGGATGTCATGCCCCGGGCTGTGCATTCTGCTGAACTTCGCCTATGGCTTCAACTAATTATAGAAGAAGATATACCCTATGATCAAAGAAAACTGTTTCAACTTCTACCAAACCTTAATCTAAAATTACGCGTAGGCGACTCTCTTGTGCAGGAGATCGGTAGTATAAACTTGCATGTCAGGGACAACAATCTTTCTCCTGCTATAAAAAGAAAACTCATATCACTTAAGTCAGAAAAAGAAAAATACTATAACAATGACCCTACTGCTAAATTCAAAAGTGAAAAATCACTGCTTCAGGAAGAGCTCAGGATATTCGGTGAGATACTGGATGACAGGATTTTAACCCTTCAGAAAGAGATTCAGAATCTCAATATCTTAAAAAGACAAGAGCAAACAGAGATGTTTGAAAAAGGCTCTTCATCAGGTCATGCCGAACTTGTTTCGGCATCTCATATGACCCTGAAACAACCCATGAAACAAGTTCAGGGCAAAGTTCAGGGTGACATTTACATAGAACAGATAAAGTCCAAAGAAAGGGAAATAGAACATTTAAGAGAAACAAAAAGAAAAATTCAGGACCCTGAGAAAAAACCCTTTGTGTGGGATATTGACTTTGCAGAGATCTTCGGCGACAAGGGAGGTTGATATTGTTATTGGCAATCCTCCGTATGTAAGGCAGGAGAAGATTGCTCCATCAAACAAGCTCAAGGCAGAAGTAACGCTTGAAGATAAGAGAGAGTATAAGGAAAAGCTCTTAAAATCGATTCAAGTGCATTATCCTTTCATAAAGAAAATAGATAAAAAGAGTGATTACTATATCTATTTTTATTTCCATGGTCTTTCGCTCCTGAATGATAAAGGCACATTCTGCTTCATCGCCTCCAATTCATGGCTCGATGTTGGATACGGAAAAGACCTTCAGGAGTTTCTCCTTAAATATTGCCATGTTAAGGCTATATATGATAACGAGGCAAAGAGGAGCTTTGAGCATACGGACATAAACACTATCATAGCCTTATTTAGTTCCCCTCTATCAAGAGGGGCTGGGGGTGTGTCCTCCCCTCTATCAAGAGGGGCTGGGGGTGTGTCCTTACCTTTACTAAAGATGGATAAGCGGGGATTTGGACTTCTAAAAGAAAAATTCTCTACTGGCAAATACGAAGGCAACAAATGGGGCAGTAAATATCTAAGGGCGCCTGACATATTCTTCAAAATACTTGAGAAGGCTGAAAGATACAGATTCCTTGAATACCTTGAATATGAAGGCGAGGGTGTAATTGTTGAGGATGTGACAGAGATGATAGGGGAGTAGAGTGTTAATTTAAGGTTACCTTTATATGCAATTATAATTGAGGTATATTAAAGGTAGCCCTGAATAAGGAGGTGCAAAACTATGACAATAGCAACAAACATAACAAAGGCTCTGATGGACCTTACAGGTGAGCCAAGGATAGAACTTGCTATTATGGACCTACTGAAAGATGCTATTGAACACAGGATTGAAAAGATACAGAAGGAGATTAAAGGTTATGAGAAGAAATACGGTATGAAATTTGAAGAATTCAAGGAAAAATTTGAGAAAAATGAGATATTAGATTCCTACAGTTATGATGTTGAGATGGATTATCTTGAATGGGAAGGTCTGGTCAGTCGGCTGGAGAAATATACAAAGATGCTTGATGACCTCAAATGAATGCATTTGAGTATTCAAAGTATACGATAGAGTTATGTTCAAGATATGATTTTATTAAGTCTATAGAGATTCTTTTGCTGGATGAGCCAATTGTAAAAATAAAGGCAACAGTTAATGACAAGACCTTTATCAGTATCTTTTATATGCACCCACCCAGAAATACTCATTTGCCGTTATAAGAAACAATAAAAGAATTTTCGGTGTGGACAATACAAAACACTGGCATGTTCACCAATTTGAAAACCTCGATTCTCATAAAGATATTCAGCCCTTAGATTTATCAGATTTCCTTGAAATCCTTCACAAAGAAAAGAAGCGCTGGCTATGAAAAGGATAAAATTCTCTGAAATCAAAAACAAAATCGTAAACAACCCCGGCTTCCATAGCCTGAAGGAGATAAAAGAGGCGGGCTTGAGGATAGTCAAAGAACGTGACGGAGACAGATACTTCCTTGCAAATCAAGAAGACCTGAAGCCTCTTTTTGTTAGGCTTGGAGATATTGCGGAGGTGAGATTGGAATCAAGACAGGAGCTAATGAATCTTTCTATTTGAAACCTGCTGGAAAAACTGTTAAAGAGGCTACAAAGATAGCTGAGAAAGACCCAGATGCCCTGATAAGGGTTAAAAACAGTGCTGGCTGGGAAGATGAGATTGAAGCAAGATTTTTAAAGCCAGTGATAAAAAGTCCGAGGGAACTGAAAACAATTTTGGTTAGAATTGAAGATTTAAATTATCTTGTCTTTATGTGCCACGAGCCAAAAGGCAAATTAGCAGGGACAAAGGCTCTTGACTACTTAAAATGGGGAGAAAAACAAGGGTATCAGAATAGACCAACTTGCAGAGGAAGGGAAAGATGGTGGGATTTGGGGGAACAACTTAGAAATTCATATTTATGGTCTCGAATTTATAACGATTCGCATAGGATTTATGAATGCAATGTATATGCGGCAGATACATTTTCTGTTTTATATCCAAAATTTGAATTTTATATAACTGGTGCAATACTAAATTCAACCTTATCTTGGTTTGGAAAGGAATTGTATGGTAGAAAAGTACTCGGTGAAGGAGGTCTTAGTTCATTAGGCATAGATTTAATAAATATAGAAACACTAAAACCAGGATTAGCTCCAAAACATTTATTAGAAAATTTTGGAAAGTTGAAATTAAGAGAAATAAACTCCATCTTCACTGAACTCGGCTTTGACCCCAATAAGCCAATTCGTGAACAGGAGCCAAATCCATTACCAGATAGAAAAGCCTTTGATGATATTGTCTTTGACATCCTTGGTCTGACAGAAGATGTGAGAAATGAGGTCTATTGGGCAGTTTGTGAATTGGTAAAGAATAGATTGGAGAAAGCAAGGAGTGTATAGAGATGAGACACACACCCCTTAATCCCCTCTTGATAGAGGGGAATTTTTTTGACATCCTCGGCCATACAGAGGAAGAAAGGAACAAAGTTCACTGGGCAGTATTTGAATTGGTGAAGAATAGATTAAAGAAGGCGAGGAGTGTGTAGATGAAACTGATTCGTTTTTCTAACCGTGCAGAAACACAAATGATTTTAAGAGGTGCTAAAAAGGAGGAGGTAGAAACAGCTATTCAATCAGGCAGATGGAAGCCAGCAAAATTAGAAAAATTAATGACTAAATATTGTTTTGAATTTAATTCTATTTCACCTATCAACCAAAAATTCTACAAATACAAAATCGTTGAGCCTATATTTGCAGATGAGACAAATGGTATTATAGTAATAACAGTAAAAGTCTATTACTCAAATGAGGAGGTAGAGATATGAAGATTCAATATGATCCAGAGGTTGATGCCCTATATATTGAATTTTTACAGTTGGAACCCGGAACTGCTGAAAATAGAGAATTAAGTGAAGATGTAATAGCTAATTACACTCCTGATGGTAAACTGGCTGGATTAGAGATATTAAATGCCAGCATAGTCCTTGGTAGCGGGATTTTAAACAATATAATAGTGGAAGTAATCCCTGTTACACATAGAGTGAAAGTATAGCTTTGAGCTCGAATGTCCCATCCCTGCGTAAATCCAAATCTACAGAAACGAAGTCTATTGGGCGGTGTGTGAACTCATGAAGAACCGCCTTGAGAAGGCAAGTAGTGTGTGATGAAATTATCAAGACATGCCAAAAATAATATGAGGTTATATAAGATAGCTGAACAAGATATAATAAATACTATAGAAACTCCTGATTCAACAGATAGAGAAGGAGATAGACTTATAGCGATTAAAAAATTCTTAAACAAGTTTTCTGATTATCCTCTTAAGGTTGTTTATAAACAAACCCGTAGAGAAATGAGAATTATTACTGCTTATCCTTTAAAAAAGAAGCACTGGAGGTAAACCATGAAAGTCAAATATGATAAAGAAGTTGACGCAGCATACATTCAGATGTCTACAAAAAAACCTGATGGTGCGGTAGAAATAGCAGAAGGTGTTATTCTACACACTACAGCGGGAGATGAGATTGTTGCGATAGAAATACTGGATGCTACTAAGAAAATCCCGATAAAAACACTATACAAGCTTGAACTGACTCCTACTATTGCTTAAAAAAACCGACTTGAGAAGGCAAGGAGTGTGTAAGAAAAAAATATTATGATATAATTCAGACTTGTCCAAAATAAGTTTTTAGAAAGACCTACATACCCTTTTTACACA
>JBNAVX010000053.1:0-17142 GCA_049700155.1 Thermodesulfovibrionales bacterium | reverse complement strand
TACTATTGGTAAAAATCATAATTGGACACTTAATTCATTTAATTCTTTGGTATATACTTATAATGTATTTAATTTCTTCTTCAGTCATTCCCCTTCTTGACCAGAGAATCCAGTTCTTTATTCTAAATTGCCCGATCAAGTCGGGCAATGACGGTTTATACCACTTAATTCATAAATTTATGAGTGAAGCTCCCCGACTAAAGTCTGGGCTTCACTTTCTTTGAGGGGCATAGCCCCTCAAACTCCCAAAAGGATTTTTATTTCCTTTGGGGATTCAAAGGGGCAAGCCCCTTTGAGTTTTACGAAAACTGCCCTGCCATTCATCCCAGATTAAAGGTCGGGGCATTCTGGCAGTTTTCGTAAATGGCAGATGCAGTATTCTCGAGGTAAATTCTTTCTTCGAAAGAATTTAAATCCGCTCAAATACTGCCTCTGCCAAAGATTTTATAACTCACTTCTGTATCTCAAGTACTCAACAAGACCTATAAGGTTCACAGTGACTCCAGTAAGAAACCATGACAGAGAGATTGCTGTTGCAACATCAGGTTTGATGCCGATGAGTCCAAAGAACAAAACAAAGGCACCTTCTCTTACTCCAATTCCTGATATAGAGATGGGGACTGCAGTGAACATGATGATGAGTGGTAAGAATATAAGACAAGCAAGGAAAGGTATGTGTTTTCCCAGACCAGAGGCAAGTATATAAACAGATAATATACCAGAAATCTGGATGATCAGAGATAAAAGTATAGCTTTTATGATAAGCCCTTTTTTATCTTTATAAGAATGAAAATAATTGTAAAATTCTGATAAAACTGTTAAACCGCTACCAAGACGTAGACCAAAAAAGAGGAGGCTTGCAATTGTAAATATTAACAGAATAATTGGAAAAGTCCATATTAAAGGTGAGTCCTTAATGTATGGATAACCAAAAGGATAAGCAAACAAGCAGATCATTAGTAATGTAAAAAAGCCAATATATCTGTCCATAAAGATAGAAGCAAAGGTAAGACTTCCTCTCCCAATTTTTTTATAAAGATAAAATCCCTTGACAGCATCTCCACCTATTAGGCCTGGAAGAAGGTTATTAAAAAAAGAACCTATTAGATAAATTGAGAAAAGCCTTTTTATATTAATTTTCTCTGGGATAAGAAGTTTCCATCTTAATGTTGAGACAAATTGTGCAAAGAGATAAAGTATTATCGCTGAAATAAATGCAGAAGGGTTCATAGTCTTCAATGTAGAATAAACAAGGTCAGGACCAGTCTTTGATAAAACAATATAAAGAAGGATTGAACTTACAGTGAGTTTCAATAAAAGAAGAAGTAATCTATTTGTTTTAAGAGCCAAGGATCTTTTTGATCACATAGATAGGTTTTCTCTGGCTTTCATGGTAAACCCTGACGAGCATCTCACCAAGAAGACCCATTCCGATAAGCTGGATCCCTACGATTATGAGTAAGGCACCAAGCAAAAGGAGCGGTCTGCCGCCGATGTTTTTCCCATAAAAGATTTTATCAATAGTCAGATATAGTGATATAAGGAATCCAAGAAAACCACTAAATACACCAGCAGGTCCAAAGAATTGGATTGGTTTTGTAGAGAAGCTCTGTAGAAACTTTACTGTAATCAAATCCAGAACGACCTTTATGGTTCGTGAAATACCGTATTTTGTGCTTCCCTTCAGCCTTGGAAAATGGCTCACCTCTACCTCTGCAACTCTTACTCCATACCAGCTTGCCACGGCAGGGATGAACCTGTGCATCTCTCCATAAAGTTTGAGGTTTTTAATGACATCCCTTCTGTAAGCCTTAAGAGAACATCCATAGTCATGGAGTTTTACTCCTGTTACGTTACTTATCAGCCAGTTTGCTACTAATGAAGGAAGTCTTCTCGAGAAGAATGGGTCTTTCCGCTTTTTTCTCCAACCACTTACAAGGTCATTGTCTTTTATCAGTTCAAGGAGTTTTGGGATATCAGCAGGATCATTCTGAAGGTCACCATCCATTGTTACAATGACATCACCACGTGCAAAATCAAAGCCAGCTGCAAAAGCTGCAGTCTGACCAAAATTGCGTCTTAAACTTAAAACAATTACCCTTTTATCTTTAGACTGGATTTCCTCAAGTATAGAAAGTGTCTTGTCAGTGCTTCCATCATCTACAAAGAGTATTTCATACTCTTTTCCTAAAGGGTCGAGATTCTCTTTCAACTTTTCATAAAGAATAGGAATGTTCTCTTCTTCATTAAAAAGTGGTATGACTACAGAAAGAGTCATTAGTAACTCCTCGGTGTTTCTTCTTTCATGCCCTTAAAATCATAACACATAAATATTGAATAGTCCCTGATTTTTTTACCATCAGAAAAGGCTGTAAAAAGCTGTTTCTCAAATTTATTAAAAGATTCCTCAACCTTTTTAGGTAATCCTTTATCACCTATTCTAACAAAGATTGCATCATAATGAAGAAGATTTTGAAACCCAGGCCATAGGTCATACTGGTTCATCCTTCTTTTGTAGACGATGCAATAAGTAGTGGGTTGCCCTTTTACATAGAATGCGAGCTCACTCGATACCTGATAACTATCAGAAAAAATGAACACATGTCTTTTCTTAGACATCATATTGTATATTTCTGTTACTTCTTTCCCGAGCTCTTTCCATCCTTTTAACCTGCTTGTAGGGTCTTTTTTTACTGGTAGATTCAGGATTGATGGATAATGTGCCAAAGATGTGACAACAAAAGATAAAAGGACTGCTATTATCACAAGAATTTTCTTTCCTTTACCTTCAAAGTGAAAATTTTTGTTGAATTCAGAAAAGGCGATAATTCCCGTTATATACCCTGTCATCGCCCAGTTTGCCTGCACTTTGCCGTGAATGCTCTTTAAGAGAAAAAATGCGATAACCGGGACATAAAACCAGAATAAAAAATGAGTTTTGAGTTTTGGGTTTTGAGTCTTGAGTTTTAAAATAGCATAAAATATCATGAAGAATAAGATAGGTGTAATAAATCCAATCTGTGACCCAGAAAATTCAAGGAAATTCTTTAACCACTGATTGCTTACCACTGACCACTGATCACTGAGATGTGCCTGACCCGCAGTATGTCTTAATGTGACCCAGTTATGTTCTGCATTCCATAATAATACAGGGCTAAAGACAAGAAGACTTATGATAAAAGCAATATAAGAACCCTTTGTTAACAGCAGTTGTCTTTCTTTAGATAATAAGAAAAGAAATGCACAGAGATAAAAGAATGCCATTGTGTATTTTGTCAAAAGACCTAACCCTATTGATAATCCAAGGAGAATCCATGCTCCTAATTCTTGACTATTTATTGCCTTCCAGAAAAAAAATAATGAGAGTATCCAGAAAAATATAAAAGGTGAATCTATTGTAAATATAATGCCAAATGTTGAAAATAATGGGATTATCTGAATTATAATTGCAGATAAAAGCCCTGTTTTCTCGTCATAAAGCATCTTTCCAAGTAAATAAATGAAGATACTGCTAAGAGCGGAGAAAAATACAGCCATTATTCTTATGCCGAAGACATTATCTCCAAATATGGCAGTGCCTATATACATAAGATATGCTATCATTGGTCCTTTTGAGTAATAACTCCAATCGAGCCTTCTTGACCATTCCCAGTAATGAGCTTCATCAGGGCTCAAATCAAGAGGACCGTTTAGAATATAATAGATGCGAAAAAGGCTTACTACCAGAAGAAAGACAAAAAGGGCAGTAGGATAAGGTCTTTTTGTGTAATTTTCAAAAATCTTTTTATATAAGCCAATCATTGAGGTAGCTATTACTGTGCCAAGCAAAGCTCCTACAAGCACATCAGAGGGATAATGAACACCTACATAGATCCTTGAAAGGCTGACGAGTGAAGCAATAATTATAAATGCATATCTTATTTTGCCTTTTAGAAATACTATAAAAGGTATTATAAAGGCAAAGGCATTTATTGCATGATTTGATGGCATTGAATAAGAACTACTGCAACCTACGAGGATATGAACTCCCTCAAGTGCATTGCATGGTCTTTGTCGTTGAAAAATGTTTTTTAATATCTCTGATGTCCAGTCTGAAATAGCAAATGAGGCAAGGGCAAGAACAAATACGATAAATGTCTTTTTTTTATCTTTAAAAAAGGACCACCCTATAAAGGGGATTATCAGAAGATATGGTTTTCCAGTGATAAATGGCATGATTACGTCAAAAAATCTGTTCTGGAGGTCCCTGTTAAAGAAGAAAAAGATAAGGGTATCTATTTCAGGAAGGCTCATTACTTTTCTTCTTTACCCATTTTATTATTTCTTCTACAAGTGCCTCCATCGTTGCTTTCTCTGGCATTATGTCGACCTTCAGACCTGCTTTTTCTATGGCTTTTGCTGTAACAGGTCCTATTACTGCTATAGCTACTCCTTTTAGTAGTTCAATACCATCTTCTCCTATAATATCTAAGAAGTTATTAAAGGTAGATGCACTTGTAAAAGTAGCAATTGATATCCTTCCTTCTTTTAAAAATCTTTTTAATCTTTTTCCATGGATTTCTGGTTTGACTGTCTTATAGGCAACAGGGACATCTATATAGCCTCCGAGTTCCCTTATCTTTTCTGGAAAAATCTCTCTTGCCTTTTCAGCCCTTGGAAGGAGAAATTTCACTCCATCAAGCAGTTTAGAGTTTAGGGTTCGGAGTTCTGAGCTTGGAAGCTGGGATTTCTCCATAAATGTTGAAGGAGAGCTGAATGCTTCAATGAGTCCCTCAGCCCTGAATTCATCAGGAACTAAATCAACTTTAAGACCATATTTTCTAATCTCTTCTTCTGTCTTTGTCCCTATTGCACAGATTTTTATACCTTTTAAATCTCTGATATCTCTGTCTTTCTCGAAAAACCTTTTCAAAAAATATTTGACACCATTTCTGCTTGTGAATATAAGCCAGTGATAGCTGTCTATTTTGTCTATTGATTTATCAAGTTCTTCATAGCTGTCTGGCGGTATAATTTCAATAGTAGGAAACTGTATTATCTCTGCACCGAGTTCTTCTAATATTTCAAACCCTTCAGAGTGTTCTCTTGTAACCAAAATCCTGTAACCAAACATTATTTTTTTCTCATACCATTTTAAAGATTCCCTCAACTTTACAACGTCTCCAACTACCATAACAGCAGGAGGTTTGATATCTTTTACTTTCACAAGCTCAACAATATCTTTTAATGTCCCTGTTATTGTCTTCTGGTCAGGTCTTGTTCCCCATCTGATCACTGCGACAGGTGTGTCAGGACTCCTTCCGTTTTCTATCAGTTTCTGTACAACAACATCAATATTTTTTACAGCCATTAGAAAGACGAGTGTTCCAACGCCTGTTGAGAGCTTTGACCAGTCAATATTACTTTTCTCCTTTGTAGTATCCTCATAACCAGGCACGACTGCAAAAGAAGAAGAATATAACCTGTGGGTAAGGGGAATACCTGCATAGGCAGGTGCAGCAATAGAAGAGCTGACGCCTGGAACTACTTCGAACTCTATACCATTTTCAGCAAGTGCTTCTGCTTCTTCTCCACCACGACCAAATACAAATGGATCTCCTCCCTTAAGCCTGCATACAATCTTTCCTTCTTCTGCTTTTTTAATAAGGAGTTTATTTATCTCATCCTGTGTCATAGAGTGGTGACCGCCTCGCTTACCAGCATAAATAAACTCTGCATCATGGTTGATATAATTTAATATCTGGGCATTCAGGTGGAAATCATAGATAACAACATCAGCCTTTTGCAGGTAGCGTAACCCCTTTACAGTTAATAGCCCGATATCACCAGGTCCTGCTCCAATTATATATACCTTACCTTTCATAGTATGATTTTAAAACATCTAAATGTAATGGATTTATTGACTTCATTATAACAAAGATAGAAATTGTATGTTTATCTTGATTATTTCATAGTTTTCAAGCTGTATATAGAACATGTGATACCGGGAATGAAGTAGTAGTGTTACGTAAAAATCATTCTTGCACATATAGGAAACTATTTTTGCACATGACACATCCTTTTATTAATGGAACTCCCATACCTTTCTTCTATCCCTATAGAGCATAAAATTAAACATAAACCGTCATTGCCCGACTTGATCGGGCAATCACAATTACTTTTGTCATTCCCCGATTTATTCGGGGAATCCAGAAATAACCATCTGGATTCTCTGGTCAAGAAGGGGAATGACTGAAGAAGAAATTAAATACATTATAAGTATATACCAAAGAATTAAATGAATTAAGTGTCCAATTATGATTTTTACCAATAGTACATAAATGATATTTCCGTAACCGGGAATGAAGTAGTAGTTGCCTAATAGGGTAAAAATCAAGTAAAATCAAACATGGGAGTGTATAGGGTTCTGGTGTCCCTCCTGGACTTCAAATCCAGTGTTGCCTACCAAAAGTGGGCATGGTGGGTTCGATTCCCACACGCTCCCGCCAGATAAAAAACGGTGATTATAACCTACTTTAAACTCATGTTTAACAAAAAAAGAATATTCTGAATGTAAGAACTCCTTTGTAAAAATAAATCAAAAGGTTTTTTATCCCCTCTTAGAAAGTTTAGATTCCATCACGGAAATTGCTACTTACCTATTTAATTTTCCTCTTGAAAATAATTATATGTGTTCTTAAAATATTCATATTTTGCCAAAGGGTAACCGTTTTCCTACAAAATGAATAAGAATATCAACTGGGATAAAGAACCCGTATGAAGGGAGATTCTGTTTATTTATTATTTAGAAGAAGAGCATCCATCAATATGGAGAAATGAAAGAGGTGAAAGAGCAGAACTATTTGTAGTGTGTATTTAAATTTATGACACACCCCTTAATCCCCTCTCCCCTCTATTAAGAGGGGTTGGGGGTGTGTTAGAGGGGATATATGGAATTCATTCTTTCAATAAAAGGCATTTGCATTATTCTTTCCCCTCTAAAAAGAGGGGTGAAGGGGTGTGTAAAAAAAGATATGAGGTTTGTTTTTAAAAACTTATTTTTGACAAGAAAGTTATTAAGGAATACTTAACTATACTAAGAATTACAAATAAGGTTCCTTTTGATTTCAAGATTGTCATTCCCGCTGAGGCGGGAATCCAGTGAAGTAAATGAAGAAATGATGAGTAACAGAGATCTATAAATCTATAAAATGAAAGGAGGTGGTTGAATAAGAGTTTAAGCCAGATGATTCTGTCAATGGATTCACATGAAAAAGAAATAAAATTTTTTTGTGCTTTTAACCTTAGAAATACTTAATTGCGTGGTAAATAATAAAAAGATACTTAATGAAAACTTATGAGAAAAAAACCAAAACTATATGAAGGAGGATAACTAAAATGAGTCTTAGTAAACCGAATGCGAGCGCTGCAACAGTAACAACGACGAGGGTGTCGCCTTCACCTTTCTCTGGATTATGTGTTAACTGTGTTGATGGTTGTCCTGGGTATTGTGAGGTTGGGAGGTCAGCCCTCCGGGGGAGGGAAATTATCTACCCTCAACCATTTGGGAAGGTTATATCTGGATCAGAGAAAGATTATCCTGTTGATTTTTCACACTTCAATATTCATGGGACATGTGTGGGTGCTGTTGGTTGCGATGCCGACCCTGATAAAGCAACTTTTCCGTCTGTGAGTGTTGAGACTGAAATAACAGGCGATGGTACAAAGATTCCGATGAGGGTTCCATTCTTTACTGGTGCCCTCGGTTCAACAGAAATTGCAAGGGTCAACTGGGAAGGCACTGCCATAGGGGCAGCCATCAGTGGTTCTATCCTTGTATGTGGAGAGAATGTATGCGGAATGGATCCACAGGCTGAGATCAAAAATGGAAAGATTATCAATTCACCCGAGCTTGCAAGAAGATTCAAGATTTACAGGGATTGGTATGATGGATATGGGACAATGCTTGTCCAGTTAAATGTTGAAGATACAAGGCTTGGTGTTGCTGAATACGCCGTTGAAAAGCTCGGTGTTGAAGGAATTGAGCTTAAATGGGGACAGGGAGCAAAATGCATTGGAGGAGAGGTAAAATTGCCAACTATTGAAAGGGCAATTCAGCTTAAACAGAGAGGGTATATCGTGCAACCTGACCCAGAGAATCCATTAGTACAGGAAGCACATAAACTTGGTGGCATTGCAGAATTTGAGAGACACTCACGCCTTGGAATGGTAGATGAAGAATCTTTTCTTAAAGAGGTTGAAAGAATCAGGAAGATAGGGGCAAAGTACGTGACCCTCAAGACAGGTGCATATCGACCAGCAGATTTGGCACGAGCTGTAAAGTACTCATCAATAGCAAAGATAGACCTTTTAACTGTTGATGGTGCAGGTGGGGGTACAGGTATGAGCCCGTGGCGGATGATGAATGAATGGGGAATACCTACTGTTTATCTTGAGTGTCTCCTTTACAAATATTTAAAGAGGCTCAAAGAAAAAGGTGAATATATCCCATCTGTTGCTATAGCAGGCGGTATTGTTCTTGAGGATCAGATCTTCAAGGCAATCGCATTGGGAGCTCCTTTTGTCAAGGCTGTATGTATGGGACGTTCTACCCTGACCGCAGGGATGGTTGGAAAGACACAAGGAAAACTTATAGAGGATACATATGGTAAAGGTAAGGAATATGAAGATGCTCTCCTTCGGACATTTAGTGGAGCTGCCCAGTTGAAGGAAAAATATGGAAAGGACTTTAAGAAGATACCACCTGCTGCAATAGGAATCTGGACATATTATGACAGATTGGCAGTTGGATTGAAACAGCTCATGGCAGGTGCTCGTAAATTTGCTCTTAAGTATATTGACAGAAATGATTTGATGTCTCTTACACGTGAAGCAGCAGATGTCTCAGGTATCCCATATCTCATGGAGGCAGACCTGAAAGAAGTAGAGAAAATTCTTGGTTAATATTGATTTCAAGATAAAAAAATATGATTACAGCGATGGAGTTTAATCTCTGTAATCATCTTCTAAAATCGTTGTAATCATTTATAAAAAGGAGGAATGGAATGCAAAATTTAATATGCTATAAATTCTGTGCATCACCTTTCTGCATGGTGAGCTGTCCTGCAGGGGCAATAAGCATATCAGAAAAAGACAATAATGTATATGCTGATACTGACAAGTGCAATAGATGCGGAATCTGTCGTGCTATGTGTACAACTTTGAGTTTTGATAAAAACTTAGAGCAGAAAAGGGTATGGATTCCTGAGGATTTTGGTAGAAGGTGATAGAAACAGGGCTTAAAGATATTTTGAGATATTACAAAGGCAACATGGGTGAACTGGTTCCCATACTCCAGGATGTTCAAGAGAGATTGGGTTACCTGCCTGAAAAGGTAATGCTTGATATTGCAAAGTTTATTGGTGTTCCAGAAAGCCATGTTTATTCTGTTGCCTCTTTTTATGCGCAATTCAGGCTTTTACCTTTAGGAAGAAAACGAGTTGCTGTATGTAGAGGGACTGCATGTCATATAAGGGGCGCACCTCAGATTTTAAATGCTATAGAAAAAGCAATTGACTTGAAAGAGGGGGAAACTTCTGATGACCTTGAATACACACTTGAAACCGTTGCCTGTTTTGGTTGCTGTGCCCTTGCCCCCTGTATAAGGATAAATATGGATGTTTATGGAGAGATGACTACAGAAAAGGTAGGAGATATATTCCTCTCATTAAATCACAGAGGTAGAAATGCCTCATAACCAGAGAAGTATCCTTGTGGGTCTCGGGACATGCGGGATATCTGTTGGAGCTGAAGAAGTTTTCTTATCATTAGAAAAGGAGATAAATGAATTGAATCTTGGAGAAAAGATTCAAATTAAACGTACAGGTTGTCAGGGGTTTTGCCAGCAAGAACCCATTGTTATTATAGAGCCTGAAGGGATTTTTTATACGAAAGTTAAACCTGATAATGCTATGGATATTGTTCAATCTTTTATGCCTGATGGAAAAATTGTAGAACCACTTCTATACCGAGACCCTGTTAACAATAACACTATACCCCATTATTGGAATATACCTTTTTACCGTAAGCAAGAACGAACTATATTAGCCAATTGCGGAAAGATTGATCCAGAAGAAATTCAGGACTACCTTTCTAATGGTGGATATGAAGCCCTCAAAAGAGTCCTTTCTGAGATGTCACCAGAGCAGGTGATTACAGAGATAGAAAGGTCAGGGCTCAGAGGACTTGGTGGAGCCGGCTTCCCGACAGGGCTAAAGTGGGCAGCCTGTAGGAGGTCACAGGGCGATGAAAAGTATGTAATCTGTAATGCTGATGAAGGAGACCCCGGAGCATTTCAAGACCGTTCTGTTATGGAAGGTAATCCTCATTTGGTTTTAGAAGGTATGACAATTGCAGGTTATGCTATAGGAGCAAGAAAAGGCATTGTATATGTAAGGGCAGAATATCCGCTGGCTGTGAAGAGACTCAAGATAGCTATTGAACAGGCAAAGAAAAATGGTTTTTTAGGTAGAGGAATACTCGATAGCGAGTTTGATTTCAAGATAGAGATTTTTCAGGGAGCTGGTGCCTTTGTATGTGGTGAAGAGACTGCACTCATTGCTTCAATAGAAGGATGGCGAGGGATTCCAAAGATAAAACCTCCTTTCCCTGCAAGAGAAGGACTATGGGGGAAACCCACATTGATTAACAATGTAAAGACATACGCAAATGTTCCATTGATTATTAATAATGGTGCTGAATGGTTTGCGAGGAGAGGAACAGAAAAGAGTAAGGGCACAGCAGTATTTTCTTTAACAGGTAAAGTAGCAAATTGTGGATTGATAGAAGTGCCTATGGGGATCACACTTCGGGAAATTATCTTTGATATAGGCGGCGGGATACCCGGTGGTAAACACTTTAAGGCTGTGCAGACAGGAGGACCTTCAGGTGGTTGTCTTCCAGAGAGTCTTCTTGACATGCCTGTTGATTTTGATTCCCTTGCACTTGCAGGTTCAATAATGGGCTCAGGTGGTATGGTGGTTATGGATGAGGATACATGTATGGTTGATGTAGCTCGATACTTTCTTGACTTCACAAGAAGAGAATCATGTGGTCAATGTATTCCTTGCAGGCTTGGAACAAAACAGATGTTTGATATTCTAAATAATATCACAAAAGGGAACGGAAGACCTGAAGAAATCAATCTCCTCCAGGAATTAAGTGAGGCTGTTAGATTAAGTTCACTCTGTGGTCTTGGAAAGACTGCTCCAAATCCAGTCCTGACTACACTCCGTTACTTCCGAGATGAATATGAAGCACATATATTTGAAAAGAGATGCCCCGCAGGGGTGTGCAGTATGAATCATTCAGAAAAGGAGGGGTAGTTTGTTTACGTCATTCCCACGAAAGTGGAAATCCAGACGTCGTCCCTGCAAAAGAAGGGAACAATAATAAAATGTAATAAGATTTCCGTTTTCACGGGAAACCCTGGATTCCGTGTCAAGCACGGAATGACAAGATAAAGGCGGAGTATTTATGGAAAAAATTTCTATAAAGATTGATGATAAAGAGATTCTGGCATCAAAGGGTTTAACGATCTTGGAGGTTGCGTTAGCTAACAATATCTATATACCACACCTATGTTACCACCCTGATTTGAGACCTGCTGGGATTTGCAGGCTCTGTTTTGTCGAGGTAGAAGATGGGAAATTAGTACTTTCATGTAGAACACCTGTTGAAGAAGCAATGTCTATAAAAACAAAAAGCACAAAGCTGGATAGTGTTCGTCGTCCAATTGTTGAGATGCTTATTGCAAATCATCATATTGATTGCCGTGGATGTCCGAAGACAGGACGTTGCGAATTACAGAAGATAAAGGCATTCATGCGTATTGACAGGAAAAGTATTCAGCGGTTGAGGTTGCCAGAAGAGAAGTTAACTTTTGATTCATCAAATCCCTTCTTCGAGAGAGACCTTAACAAGTGTGTTCTCTGCGGAATATGTGTCAGGACATGTCAGGAAATAATGAAGGTTAATGCAATTGATTTTGTTGGAAGGGGCTACAATACAAAGATTACCACATTCGGAGATAAGCCTATAGCTGAGTCAAGATGTGTCTCATGCGGAGAGTGTGTAGTCAGATGTCCTGTTGGTGCACTTGTGATAAAAGATTATAAGCGGCCTGCTACCGAAGTCAAAACAGTTTGTCCTTATTGTTCTGTTGGATGCGGTATATATATTGGTATTCGTGATAATAATATTGTAAGTGTAAGGGGAGATAAAGATAGTTCGGTAAATAAAGGTCTTCTATGTGTTAAAGGAAGGTTTGGATTGAGTTTTATCCATTCACAGGAGAGATTAAGGTTGCCAATGATAAGAAAAGATCTTATACCCCCCTTGAACTCCTTCCTTAGTAAGTTGGGATACAGAGGGGTTAACAAACGGATTGAAGGATTTGTTGAAGTCTCCTGGGATGAGGCATTAGAATTTGTCGCAGGAAAATTGAAAGATTATTCAGGTAAAGAATTTGCCCTTTTAGCATCACCATATTGCACGAATGAAGATAACTATGTTGCCCAGAAATTTGCAAGAGTGGTAATGGGCAGTAATAATATTGATAATCCTGCACAGTTCTGCCAGGGAACTACAATATCCGCGATGTTTGTAGCTAATGGAGGAGGTATAATTGCATGCAATTTTGAAGGATTGGAAAAGGCATCCTGTATTATTGTAACAGGTTCAAATCCTTCACATTCTCATCCGATTGCAGGATTACGAATAAAAAGTGCTGTAGAAAGAGGGGCAAAACTCATTGTAATAAACCCGATAGAAATTGATCTCTGTAGAATAGCAGATGTCTGGCTGAGATTATATCCAGGCACTGATGTTGCCCTCTTTATGGGTATGTGTAAGGTAATTCTTGATGAAGAATTATTTGACATTAAATTTATTGAAGAAAGATGCGAAAGATTTGAGGAATTTAGAGAGTCACTTGAGGATTTCCCACTTGGCAGGGTTGAACGTATTACAGGTGTTCCAAGAGATATGATAGAAAATACTGCAAGGCTTTATGCTACCAGCAAACCAGCATCGATAATATGGTCAGGTGGAATAAGTAAATATTCTAACGGGGCTGATAATGTGATAGGTCTTTTGAATCTTGCAATTTTGACCGGAAATATCATTAATTTATCAGGACTTAATGCTTTATGGGGCAGGAGTAATGCATTTGGTGGATGTTATATGGGATGTCTTCCTGATTATTACCCGGGTTATCAATTAGTATCATCTTCATTGGCAAGAGAGAGATTTGAAAATCTATGGGGAAGAAGTCTAAATCCTGAACCAGGGCTGACTTTTGCAGAAATCCTCAGTGCAACTGAAGAAAAAAAGATAAAGACACTTTATATTATTGGTTCTAATCCTGTAAAAAGTATTGCGCCAGCGCAAAAGTTTAAAAAAGCCCTTGAGAACGCAGAATTTATTGTTATTCAGGATATTTTTCCCAATGAAACTGCACAGTTTGCTCATGTCATCTTCCCATCTGCAAGTTTTGCTGAAAAAGATGGCACATATATGAATACAGAAGGAAGGACTCAAAGAATCAATAAGGCAATAGAGCCAGTTGGTGATTCAAGACCTGATTGGCAGATCATCTGTGATTTAGCTAAACGGATGGGAATTAAAGGTTTTGATTTTAAAACCTCTGAAGAGATAATGTCAGAGATTAATACTGTTGTTTCTTTTGAAAATAACTCATCCAGCATAAAGAAGGAAAAGTTCAAGTTTAAACCCTTAGAGTACAGACAGATAGCTGAAGTTTCAGATGTTGAATATCCGTTGATTTTGTTGACAGAAAGTAATATATACTCAAGTGGTTTGTTGACAAAGAAGGTTAATGGACTGAATACCTTGAGTTCTAATGGTCGTATCCATATTAACCCGAAAGATGCCCTTGATTTTGGAATTTCTGATGGAGAAAAGGTAAAGGTAATTTCCCGCTGGGGAGAGATGGATGGAATTGCTGTAATAACTGATACTTCTTCACCTGGGATAGTCACGATGTTGTATGAGGAAGAGGTGATAAATCGGATTTTAAATCCTGCTGAAGACAAGGTTTCCAGAGCATTAGAGACAAAAGTATGTGCTGTAAGGATTATTCCATCAAAGGAAATAAGAGATGAATAAGACAATGCTTGCAATTTTAAAGGTCCTGGATAGACATCCTGATAAAATTATTGGCTCAAGAGAGATATCGCGTCAATTGAAGATGCATGGTGTTGAGCTTACTGAAAGAACTGTCAGATATCATCTCAGGATACTTGATGAGAGGGGTTACACAAAGGTATTTGGTAAAGAGGGGAGAAAGATAACACAGAAAGGAAGAGATGAATTATCTCAAGCCCTTGTCTCAGAAAAAGTAGGTTTTATAATAAGCAAGATAGAGACCCTTTCATACCTTACTGACCTTGATATAGAAAAGAATGAAGGAAATATAATACTTAATGTCTCTTATTTCCCTGAAGAGAGACTCAAAGAAGCCCTGAATATTATGAAACCTGTTTTTTCTTCTCCTTATGTGATGTGTGATAAGGTTGTGATGAAAAGAGGTGGTGAAAAGATAGGGGAACTTATAGTGCCTGATGGTCAAATAGGTTTTGGCACTGTGTGTAGTGTAACAATAAACGGAATATTCCTTAAGGCAGGGATACCTGTCACATCAAAGTTTGGTGGAGTATTACAGATAGAGAATTCTGAGCCATCAAGGTTTACAGCTCTGATTAGTTATGAAGGTTCATCACTTGACCCACTTGAGGTATTTATAAAAAGCAGAATGACAGATGTTTTGGGTTCAGTAAAAAATCATTCTGGTAAGATTCTTGCGAGCTTCAGGGAGATTCCAGTTGTCAGCCTTGAGAATGCAAGACAATTGAGTGATTACCTTAAGAAGAAAGGGATTGGTGGGATTTTAAGTATAGGCAACCCTAATCAGCCGCTTCTTGAGATGCCTGTTGCAGTGGATAAAGCAGGTATGGTGATAGTCGGTGGTCTTAATCCTATAGCAGCCCTTGAAGAGGCAGGTATCCCAACTGTGAGCAAGGCAATGTCAACCCTTTATAAATTCTCTGAGCTTGTGAATTTCAAAGAGCTAACTCTTTCCCTTTTTCATAAGGAAGGCAAGAGGAAGAATTGATATCAAGATGATACTTGTAAGATAGAAAGTATCATTGAATGATAGCATTGATGCCTGTCTAAGGAGTTCTTTATAGACTGCATTAAGACTCCCGTATTGTGAGAGAAAACTATCAAATCCCCTGAACTTAAGTATCTGTGTGCTTTGCTCAGTAATAATCTGGTAAGGGGTATCAAAAGGTGTCAGGTGTTCTATAAGGTGTGCTTGATGGAATTGTGCACGCCTTGAAAGCATCGTTGTTACAAATGCAACACCAAAGCTACCGCCGAGGTTTCTGATGAAATTATAGATTGCTGTTGCATTCGCCATATTTTCTTTCTTTATAGTTGAGAAAGCAAGAGTGATTAATGGTATTACTGTCATACCCATTCCCATCCCGAGAATCATTCGTGGTAATGCTATTGAATAGAGATCAGCATAAAGGTTGAATTTTGACATCAGGTGTGTTGCATAGGCACAGGTTATGATGCCTATAACAAGAATCCCTTTTGGATTTATCTTTGAAACAAGTCTCCCAACAACTTGCATTGTAAGCACTGATGTAATGCCTCCGGGTGCAAGTACTAACCCTGCGAGTGTAGCAGTATAGCCCATTAGTGTCTGGACATAGATAGGCTGAAGAACGATACTTCCGAAGAGATTAAAAAAGACACAGAACATCACAGCACAACCCATGCTGAAGGAAAGGTCTTTAAAGATTTTTAGATTTATGACAGGTTCCTCTGCAAAAAACTCCCTGATTATAAACAGTATAAAAGAAATTCCAGATATGATGCTAAGCCATGTAATAAAACTTGATGAAAACCATTCTTCTCTCTGTCCTTTATCAAGGACTGTCTGAAGGCATCCTACACCAACAGTTAATAATATGAGTCCCCAGTAATCAATCTTCATCTTCATACGTTTCATATATGGAGGGTCAAATATAAAAAAGAGGGTCATCAATACAGAAACTATTCCAATAGGGATATTTATGAAAAATACCCAGTGCCAGGACCAGTGGTCAGTAATCAGTCCCCCAAGAAGAGGTCCCATGATTGGTCCGAACATAATCCCTATTCCGAAGATTGCCATTGCCATGCCGCGCTGTTGAGGAGGAAATGTCTCAAGTAGTATCGCCTGTGATATGGGCTGAAGTGCTCCGCCCCCTATTCCCTGAAGAACCCTGAAGAATATAAGACTGTTTAGGCTCCATGCTGAGCCACAGAGAAAAGAACTGAAAGTGAATAGTGTTACAGAGATGATGAGATATTTTTTCCTTCCAAAGAACCTGCTCAACCATCCAGAGAGGGGAATTATTACTGCATTTGAGACAAGGTAAGAAGTTATTGCCCATGTTGATTCATCAATCCCTGCAGAAAGACTTCCTCTGATATGACCGAGGGCAACATTCACAGCAGTCATATCCATAATCTCTATAAGAGTAGGAAGCATGACAGTGACTGTGATAAGCCATTTATTCATATATACAAGTTATTTAAGAAGGTAAATGTTTTATATCTTCCATTTCTTTTTCGATATCAAGTGAACTTAGCCAGCTTTCACCATTTTTTCTTATTAATAAGTTGAGTTTATTCTTATTTTAGGTCGAAGAATTTTTACTAATCTTGTATTTTTTGAACCCAATTTGTAACTTGCTCAATTTTTGACATTTTTGATTTCTCCTTTCTTATTCAATCACTTTTGGTTCACTGTCTTCCAGCAATCCGATTTTTGGTATAGAAGCACCTGCAATACCTTTTAAAGAACCATAAAAGTTGACAGCATTAGTAAGGATTTTCTCCAGTTGTTTTTCTCTTTCTTTCCATATTTTTTGCATTTTTAGTCTTTCATCATTATAAGACTCCTGTAATGGTACAAATATATATTATTTTTCGCCGAGTAATATGGCGTATAAACTTATTGATTTTAACCGATATTATTCATAAAATTCTTGGCAGATGCAGTATTTGAGCGGATTTAAATTCTTT
>JBNAVX010000052.1:0-17200 GCA_049700155.1 Thermodesulfovibrionales bacterium | reverse complement strand
CTTTTATAGAGACAGTTATAGAGGACATTCGTGAAAGAGTTAAAGGCGAGAGGGTTGTTTGCGGAATAAGCGGTGGTGTTGATTCCTCTGTTACAGCAGTATTAGTACACAGGGCAATAAAAAACCAGCTTACCTGTATCTTTGTAAACAATGGGGTTCTCAGGGCAGGTGAGGCAGAAAAGGTAGAAGAAACCCTGAGAAGAAATTTCCATATGAATATAAAATGTATTGATGCATCAAAGAGATTTCTCAATAAATTAAAAGGTATAATTGACCCTGAACAAAAAAGAAAGATTATCGGTAACGAATTCATAAAAGTATTCGAATCCGAAGCAAAAAAGATCAAAAATGTTAAATTTCTCGCCCAGGGAACACTCTATCCTGATGTGATTGAGAGCATTCCTTTTAAGGGACCATCTGCTACTATAAAAAGCCATCATAATGTCGGGGGACTTCTTAAAAGGATGAAATTGAAACTTATTGAACCATTGAGGGAACTATTCAAAGACGAGGTCCGACTTCTTGGAAAAGAACTTGGTATCCCTGACGAAATAATAAACCGACATCCTTTTCCGGGACCAGGGCTCGCTATAAGAATTATTGGAGAAGTAACCCGTGAAAGGTGTAATATACTGAGAAAAGCCGATACCATAGTTTTAGAAGAGATAAAAAAGGCAGGTCTCTATGGAGAATTATGGCAGGCATTTGCTGTATTACTCCCTGTCAAAAGCGTTGGAGTAATGGGCGATGAGAGGACATATGAAAACGTTATTGCGGTAAGGGCTGTAAAAAGTCTTGATGGAATGACTGCAGATTGGGCAAGATTACCTTATGATGTCATGGGAATAATATCAAACAGGATAATAAATGAGGTAAAAGGTATAAACAGGGTGGTATACGATATAAGTTCAAAACCGCCAAGCACAATTGAATGGGAATAAAACAGTATTTTAAGTTATGGATATAAAATCATATCTTAAAGAAAAACGTGAGATGATTGACTCATTCCTCAAAACTTATTTTAGTCTTCGCACCGAACCTTCTATACTCCATGAAGCAGTCAAATATTCTCTCTTTGCTGGAGGTAAAAGGATCAGACCTATTCTTGCACTTGCATCATATGAGTCATGCGGAGGTGAACCCCAAGATATCCTTCCATATGCCTCAGCACTTGAACTTATACACACATATTCTCTTATTCATGATGACCTGCCTTCTATGGACAATGATGATCTAAGACGGGGAAAACCAACGAGTCATAAAATATTTGGAGAAGCAATTGCTATCCTCGCTGGAGATGCCCTTCTGACAGAGGCTTTCCTTCTGTTATCAACACATAATAGCCCTTTTTCATTGACACCTAAATTAAGATTGAACAAACAGGTATCAGTTAAGCCTTCCTCTCTTATAAGAATAATAAATGAGATAGCATTTGCTTCAGGATTACATGGTATGGTAGCTGGACAAGCTATGGACATATCTTCAGAGAATTCTAAACCTGATAAAGATGCACTTGACTTTATTCATCTTCACAAAACCGCAGCTCTTATAACTGCATCTGTTAGGATGGGAGGAATACTCTCTAATGTTAAAGAAAAGAAACTGAAAGCCCTAACTGAATATGGGAAAAAAGTAGGGCTTGCATTCCAGATTATTGATGATATACTTGATATTGAGGGAATCGACGAAATACTTGGAAAGAGAGCAGGTTCAGATATTAAAATGAATAAGATGACCTATCCTGCCCTTTATGGGATAGAGAATTCAAGGAAAATGGCAGAAGATTTAATCTCGGATGCGATAGATTCACTCAGAACATTTTCTTCCGAAGCAGACAATCTAAGGGAGATAGCCCGTTACCTTCTAAAAAGGAGGACCTGATGTATCTTGAATATATCAAGAAACCATCAGATATTAAAAATTTTACTATCTCAGGACTGAGAGAACTTTCACGTGAACTGAGAGAAATTATAATCAAACAGGTATCAGTAAATGGAGGTCATTTAGCTTCTAACCTTGGCGTTGTCGAGTTAACTATCGCCCTTCATTATGTATTTAATTCACCTGTTGACAAAATAATATGGGATGTAGGTCACCAATGTTATCCTCATAAACTTCTCACAGGCAGATATGACAGGTTTTCCACTCTGAGGAAATATGACGGTATCTCAGGCTTTCCAAGAAGAGATGAAAGCGAACATGATGCCTTCGGCACAGGTCATAGTTCCACTTCAATCTCAGCTGCACTTGGAATAATCGAAGCAAGAGATAAAAAAGGTGATAACTTCAAGGTCATTGCTGTCATTGGAGATGGATCGATGTCATCTGGTTTAGCCTTTGAAGGATTGAATAATGCTGGTCATCTTAAAAAAGACCTTATCGTAATATTGAATGACAACAAGATGTCCATTTCCCAGAACGTAGGTGCCCTTTCATCTTATCTCAACAGAATCCTAACTGGCGAGTTTTATCAAAAATTTAGAAAAGAAACGAAATCCTTTATTGAGGGTATACCAAAACTCGGGAAAAAGGCTGCAAAAATAGCCCAGAGGGCTGAAGAGATGCTTAAAGGACTTTTTCTGCCGGGTATCCTCTTTGAAGAATTAGGATTCGATTATGTGGGTCCTATAGACGGGCACAATATAGAACTTTTAATCAAAACCTTCAAGAGAATTAAATCAGCATCTTCTCCTATGTTGGTGCATGTGGTAACAAAAAAGGGGAAAGGATATAAGTTTTCAGAGAAGAGTCCTTCTACATATCACGGAATTGGTCCTTTCAAAATAGAAACAGGATCGTTACTAAATAGCGGAACTCTTACATTTAGTGAAGTATTTGGAGAAACTCTGATTGAGCTTGCTGAAAAAGATGATAGAATAATAGCTATTTCTGCTGCTATGAAAGAAGGCACAGGACTTGAGAAATTTTCAGAAAGATATCCTGACAGATTTTATGACGTGGGAATAGCAGAACCTCATGCAGTAACATTTGCAGCAGGTCTTGCAACTCAGGGACTAAAACCTGTTGTGGCAATATACTCAACCTTTTTACAGCGGGCTATAGATGAAATTATTCATGATGTATGCCTGCAGAATCTTCCTGTTGTATTTGCTATTGACAGAGCTGGTATTGTTGGAGAAGACGGTCCAACACATAGTGGAGCTTTTGACATAAGCTATCTCAGACATATACCAAATATTATTATTATGGCTCCTAAAGATACCTCTGAACTAAAGTCCATGCTGGAATTCGCAATCAAGCAAAATGCACCTGTTGCAATAAGGTATCCAAGGGGAAAGATAAATCAAATATCACCAATAAAAAGTAAGATTTCTGAACTCCATTTAGGAGAAGGAGAAGTCATAAAGGATGGTGAAGACATAGCATTAATTGGCATAGGCAGCACTGTCTATCCTGCCATTTCTGCATCTGAAGTTCTTGAAAAAAATGGTATCAGCGCGATGGTTGTCAATGCCAGGTTCATAAAACCTTTAGACCAGAGACTTCTCTATTCAATATTTTCAAGGATAAAGAGGATAATAACGATAGAAGAGAACGTCCTTGCTGGTGGTTTTGGGAGTGCGATACTTGAATTTCTGAATACAACAGATAAATCAGATGTAAAGATTCACAGAATCGGTTTACCTGATAAGTTTATAGAACAGGGCAGCCAAACAGAACTGCGGAGGAAATATGGTTTAGATGAGGAAGGTATTTATCACGCAGCCATTTTTATGCTTGATCGAGCCAAATTTGCAAATTTCTGATAGGAATTTATTTAATAAGGAAACTTGAAAGAAAGGCTGGATAAAATCCTTACTTCAAGAGGACTTGTCAGAAGCAGAGAATTGGCTCGAGCACTCATCATAGAAGGAAAAGTTCTCGTTAATGGAATAAAGGTAACAAAACCCGGCACATCTATTAATGATTCTTCTGAGATCTCTTTAATAAGTGAAACATTTCCTTATGTAAGCAGAGGAGGTTTAAAACTTGAGGCTGCTATTCTATTTTTCAAAATTCCTTTAGAAGGCAAGATTGCCATTGATGTTGGATCAGGTACAGGTGGTTTTACTGATTGCCTTCTTAAAATGGGAGCTAAAAAGGTTTATTGTATAGATGTGGGGTATGGACAACTTGCATGGTCTTTACGTAAAGACCCAAGAGTTGTGCTTATGGAAAGATTTAATATCAGATATCTTGATAAAATATTCAGAGACCAGAGTGAAAAATATAAAGGGAAAGAATTTGATGACCTTAAAAATGCTTTAGTGGACATAGTAACTATAGACGTATCCTTCATCTCCTTGAAGAAAGTAGTGCCTGCTATTTTAGGAGTTATTAAAGAAGGATGTGATATTCTCACACTTGTCAAACCACAGTTTGAAATAGGAAAAGGTCAGGTGGGCAAAGGTGGTATAGTCAGAGAAGAAGACAAGAGACTTAAATCAGTTGAAGATGTCAGGACAAGCATGGAGCAAATTGGACTTAAGTTTATGGGTATGTTGCAGTCTCCTGTCAAAGGTCGCAAAGGCAACATAGAATATTTTTTATATTTTAAAAAGTGATAAATTCACGTGGAAGAGCATAAACTTTTAGAACTTGACCTTTCATCAGCTCCGAAAGAGGTAATTGAGCTACTTATTGAGGATGCCTCTGATTCCTCAGTCATTGAAGAAATTGCAAGAGCAAATTTTAAAAGACCCGACATTCTGAAGCTCATCTTAGAAAACCCTGATACACCTGAGCCAGTTAGACATGAAATAGCAGAAGCTTTGAAAATCCCTGTTAAATCCACACTAAAAATTGAAAGAGCCTCCCAAAAACAAGGGACAAGGGCACAGAACATTTACCAGAAGATTCAGAGATTAAGTTTTACAGAAAAAAGACTTCTTGCACTAAGAGGAGGCAGAGAGATAAGATCCATACTCCTTAAAGACCCAAATAAAGAGATATCCCTTACAGTTTTAGAAAACCCTAAGATCACTGAAACCGAGGTTGAATTAATTGCAAAATCACGTTCGTCTACTGATGAAGCAATCAGAAAAATAACCAAAAAGAGAGAATGGATGAAAAACTATTCTATAATTCTGGCATTAGTTTCAAACCCAAAAACACCACCCGGTGTCGGTATCCCTCTACTCAGCGGACTTAAAACAAAAGATTTGCTTTCGATCGAAAAAAATAAAAATATTTCAGAAGCTATCCGGTCATATGCAAGAACTCTGATAAGGGGTAAAAAAGGTCTTTAAAAGGGTTGCATTTTTTATAAGAATACCTTTAAATAAAAATTCAAAAATCTATATATTTTTGGAATATTTTATATGGTGCGAACTTTTAAAATAGAAAAATTCCATGCAAGTCTTATCCCTGAATCCACTCTTTTCAAGGTATTAAGATATCTTGATAAAGAAAGAGTTGAAACCCCTTTTCTTCTTGTAGATAGAGAAAGAGTCAAAGAAAAGGTCTCTCTTATTGGACGCTTTATAAAAAATTCAAAGGTATTCTATGCTGTCAAGGCAAACCCTGACATCGAGATTCTGAAATTCCTTAATAAACTCAAAATTGGTTTTGAAATCTCTTCTGAAGGAGAACTGGAAATACTATCAAATCTTGGTATACAACCATCAAGGATCATTTCGAGCAATCCAGTTAAATCCTTAAAATTTTTAAAACTTGCAGCTTCTTATGGAATAAATTATTTTTCCTATGACTCTGCAGACGAAGTTGATAAACTCTCGGAATATGCTCCGGGGTGCAATGTATATATCAGACTTTCTGTTCCGAATGAAGGGAGTGAATGGCCATTGAGCAAAAAGTTTGGAGTAGAACTTGATACTGCATCGGCTCTACTATCTTATGCTAAAGAAAAATCACTCAATCCTGTTGGTATCACTTTTCATGTTGGCTCACAGTGCACAAATATTTACAACTGGCATATAGCAATCGATAAAGCAAGGATTTTATGGGATAAAGCTAAAAAGAATGGTATAAAGTTGAACCTCCTGAACATTGGTGGAGGATACCCGATAAATTATACTAAAAATGTAATTAGTATCGAAACAATAGAAAAAAATGTAAATAATTTAATATATGCTAAATTCCCCGAAGACATAGAGATACATATTGAACCCGGAAGAGCAGTTATTGGCGATGCTGGAATTTTGGTCACAACAGTAATAGGAAAAGCACGCAGGTCAGATGAGGATTGGCTCTATATTGATGTTGGTGTTTTTAATGGACTTATGGAAAGTATTGGCGGAATAAAATACAGTTATATTGTTGAAAGTTATAAGCACTCAAGGCACAAAAAAAGATGGACATTAGCAGGACCAAGTTGTGATAGCTTTGACGTAATTGATAAAAACGTGCCTTTGCCAGAACCTGATATCAATAGTCTTATACTCATACTCTCAAGTGGAGCTTACACGGTATCTTATGCTTCAGAATTTAATGGTTTCTCAATACCTAAAACAATACTTATATAGGAAGGAATAAAAATGATGATTAAATTTTTTGAAAAAGCACCTTACGCACCAGTAGAGTACTGTTATGATGTTGAAGAAATACTCTTTAAAGGTAAAAGTAAATTTCAAGAAATAATGGTTATTAAAAACCCTCATTTTGGCAAAATGCTCATCCTTGATGATGTGGTGCAGTTAACAGAAAGAGATGAATTTTTTTATCATGAGATGCTTGTCCACGTTGTAATGTTTGCGCATCCAGGTCCCAGGAAGATTATTGTAATAGGAGGGGGAGATGGAGGAGCTGTAAGAGAAGTACTAAAACACAAATCAGTAGAAAAGGTTTATTTCGTTGAAATAGATGAAGAGGTTATAAATGTTTCGAAAAGATACTTTCCAACAGTTGCATGTAGCATAGAAGATCCACGTGTAGAGATAAAGATAATGGATGGGGCAGAATTTATAATGAAAAGGGGTCAATCAGATATTGACGCAGTAATAATAGATTCTACTGATATTATAGGTTTTGCAAGGAGTCTTTTTACTCCAGATTTTTTTGAATCAGTTAAGAATTGCTTAACAGATAAGGGTATGTTTGTGACTCATACAGAATCACTCCATTTTCACAAAGATATGGTTATTGAAATCCAGGAAATGTTAAAGAAGGTATTCCCGATAGTTGATTTATATACTGCTCCTATAGCAACATATCCCGGAAATTGGTGGGCATTTGCAATTGCATCAAAAAATCTCTCACCGCGTGAAGTAAGACATAAATTTGACATAAAAACTAAATACTACAATGAAGAAATTCATCTCCAATCATTTGTGACGCCAACTCTTTATAAAAAACTGATGCAAAGAAAGCTTGAATGGTAGATAAAAATATATGAAAGACATGAATTTTAGATGGTTTATTGATAAAGAAAACAAGTATAAATGGATATATCATAGAATCAAAAGACATATACTTTCTAAGAAAACAAAATATCAATATGTAGAAATCTTTGATACATATAGCTTTGGGAGAGTTGTAGTTCTTGATAAAAAAATCCAGTCTGCTGAAGCAGATGAATTTATATATCATGAAATCCTTGTGCATCCCGCTATGATCACTCATCCTGAACCTAAGGATATATTAATTCTTGGAGGGGGCGAAGGTGCTACAACAAAGGAGGTCTTAAAGCACCCGAGTGTGAAAAAGGTGGTCATGGTTGACATTGATGAAGAGTTTGTTAATCTTTGTAAAAAATATCTTGGGAAATGGCATCAGGGCTCCTTTAACAACAACAAAGTTGAGGTAATCTTCAACGATGCAAAAGATTATATCAAAAAGACAAACAATGTGTTTGATGTTATTATCGCTGATATCAGTGACCCAGTTGAAGAAGGACCTGCACAGATGCTTTATACAAAAAATTTTTATTATTCTTTAAAGAGGAGATTAAGATCTGATGGTTTATTTGTTACTCACGCAACAGAGCTATCCTATATCCTTAATAAAAGTATTTCATTAGATGTTTTCAAGAATATTTCCCAGATCTTTCCTATATCAAATTTCTACTATGATTTTATACCAAGCTTTGGTACTCCATGGGCATTTACTATTGGTTCAATGAAATACAACCCTGAAAAGATTTCTCCACAGGTTATCTGTAAACGCCTTATAAATAGAAATTTAAATAACCTTTCTTATTATGATCAGGAAACTCATAAAAGACTATTTGCTTTACCTAAATTATTCAAAAACCTTTTTTAATTCTGTAAAACATCTTTCACTCGCACAATATTTCTATCAAATTAAAACTAACCTATGTTATAGTTTTAAATATGAAGATTGCAATCTTAGGTGCAGATATTCTTATATACCTTATTCATTCACTTGGACCCAAAGATTTTGAATCTCTCGATGTTCAATTTGCAAATACAGCAGGACATGCAGCAAAAAATTAAAATCGGAATAAGTTCATGTCTGCTTGGAGAAAAGGTTAGATATGATGGTGGACATAAATTAGATAGATATATTACTGAGACACTCGGTCAGTATTTTGATTGGGTACCTGTCTGTCCAGAGGTTGAATATGGCCTGCCTGTTCCAAGAGAGGCAATGCATTTAGTGGGTAACCCTGTCAAACCCCGCCTTGTTACTATACATACCGGCATTGACCATACTTCAGGAATGTTGAAATGGGCTGAAGAGAAAATAAAAGAACTTAAAAGAGATGACCTTTGTGGTTTTATCTTCAAAAGTAAATCTCCGAGTTCAGGCATTCGGGATGTAAAGGTTTATACACCTTCAGGAGTACAAAACAAAAAAGGAGTTGGTATATTTGGAGGGGCGTTTATAAGACATTTTCCTTTCATACCGGTCATAGATGATGGAAGACTCCATGACCCTGTGCTGAGAGAAAACTTTATAGAGAGGGTATTTGTATTTAAAAGATGGAAAGATTTTCTAAAAAAAGGCGGTCTTAAAAGGGATCTGATCGAATTCCATACAGACCACAAGTTACTTATACTCTCACATAGTCCAAGGCATTTACAATCATTGGGAAGATTGATTGGTAATCTTAAAAAATATAAAGTTAAAGAATTATTCTCAGAATATATAAAACTCTTAATGGAAGGACTCAGCCTTATTGCTACAGTAAAAAAGAATACAAATGTTCTACTTCATATAGCAGGATATTTTAAAAAACATCTTTCAATTGCTGAAAAAGACGAATTGCTCAAGGTGATTGAAGACTATCACAAAGGATATTTACCACTCATCGTTCCAATAGTTTTATTAAAACATTATGTATATATTTTCGATGAACCTTACCTTAAAAGACAGTATTATCTGAATCCCCATCCTTTAGAGCTAATGCTCAGAAACCACTCCTAAAATTCCATTCCACCACCTTTCATAACTATGAGAAGAAATCAGTTCACTATTCTGATATAATTTTATGGGATGTAAATTAAACTATCTTTGAGAGGAAACTATTATTTCTCATCATCGGGAGGGATTATGGATAGAGAAAAGATAGATGAAGCTTTTAAAAAGGTAACAAATGGTGTTTATATCATTACTACAAAACATGCTGATAAGATAAATGGAATGACCGCGGCATGGGTAACGAGGGTGTCTTTTGTGCCTCCATTGGTATTGGTCTCCATAGGAAAAACCCGTTTCAGTCATGACCTTATCAAGAATAGCGGTGTATTTGCAGTAAATATACTCAAAGAAGGACAGGTAGATATTGGAAAACACTTTGGTTTTCAATCAGGTAAGAAAGTAGATAAATTTGCAAATATACCATATGATACAAAAACTACTGGTTCGCCAATTCTCAAGGATATTGCAGGATATCTTGATTGTAAAGTTGTCTCTGCCTTTGAAGCAGGTGACCACACTATATTTTTAGGAGAGGTCATTGATGCATCAATAGATAAAGAAGCTAAACCTCTCGTTTACCGAAAAGAAGAATTCTTTGGTTAATTTATATTAGAAACCGTCTCCAAGTCCACTTGGTTGTTCACCTAAGAAAGGTATTTTAAAAAAATCAGGGGTAAGTCTTATTTCAATAATTACCTTATTTCCTTTAATCCTGTAATATATTTCAAGGAGGTCATCCCTGCCATACACAAAAGGGCGGTAAAGAGGTCTCATTTCATAGCCGATAACATTTCCATTTTCATCAAGTATCTTGCTAAACTGCGACCTCCAGAAGGCATTATGAAAAGCTACAAATTTTTCTGCTTCTCTTAAAGCATTCTCCGCAGATATATTTCTTTTTATTTTGTAATCAAAATCAGGTGCATATGGCTCAAATACATAATAGTCTCCTTCAATATCAAAAAACGCAACAGTCTCTAAGTCATTAATATGCCTTCCTCCATAAAGAATAAGTGAGAAAGTTCCCTGTGCTTCTTCTTCTCTTGCTTTTTCAGTTTTTAAAAATTTTGCAGATACATATTCTGCCCTGAATAACATAATTATTAAAAAAATACCCGATAAAAAAATTATATTTTTCTTCATTATTAACTTCCTCCTTATAGCCCATATTATTCATAAAATTTTTGGCAGATACAGTATTTGAGCGGATTTAAATTCTTTCGAAGAAAGAATTTACCTCGGG
The DNA here is from genome assembly GCA_049700155.1 of Thermodesulfovibrionales bacterium. Classification (GTDB taxonomy): domain Bacteria; phylum Nitrospirota; class Thermodesulfovibrionia; order Thermodesulfovibrionales; family SM23-35; genus JACAEY01. Next base: position 6,615 of record JBNAVX010000052.1, on the reverse strand, counting down.
GGCTCGATCTTAATCGAGCCGAGAATGAGCGAGATTGCCGAAAATTCGACATTACCTCACTTTTTAAAACCCATAGAGCGTTTAAAAAATCTTTCAATAAATCAGCTTTCTCAATTGGTTCATAACAAATGTTATTAAAACAAGGGATTATTCTCCCTCTATTGTCTCCATAAACAATAGACATATATGGAACTGAGGAGGAAAGAACAATATCGGTCAAATTGCTTTCAGGGTGTGTTTCTATCTTAAGTTTTAACATGTTGAAATATGAATCCATTGCAGAAAAAAAATACCCACTGTGAATGCCCATATCCTCAACTTTTGAAGAAAATAACCCTAATGACTTTTCAGCATATTCACGATATTGAGTTTTTCCAGTCATATGGAATAATTTGAGAAAAAGGATTATAGCTTCCTTCATCATCAGGTGTCACATCAGCACCCTGGCTTGTACCTCCTTCAGGGTGGGAAAGTACATTTTTTAAAAATTTTAAAATACCTTCAGCTACTTCTCTGAAATATTCATTTCCTGAAAAAGAATAACCATCAATATAATTTCTTAAAAGCCATGCATTATCATCACCCATTTTCTCAAAGTGTGGAATAATCCATGCCTTATCAGTAGAATATCTGTGAAAGCCACCTCCTATTTGGTCGTGAAAGCCACCTTTTGCCATTGATTCAAGTGTCTTTTCAAACGGCTCATCAGACCATGGATACCAATCAATCTTCTGATAGGCAGAATGCCTGAGATAAGGTGATCTTTCTCTAAAAAGTCTATTCATAAAAGGCTATTTATAAAAGGAGCTTTGTAAGTCTTCTTGTTTATCTTTTCTTAAGAAGCTTCATAGTCTCTCTTAAAAAAGCTGGCAAATCAGATGGCTGCCTTGAGGTTACAAGATTACCATCAACAACGACCTCTTTATCCTCATATATAGCACCAGCTTCTTTCATTTCCTGAGCAACTGATTTATAACAGGTAGCACGTCTTCCTTTGAGTAAACCAGCTGATATCAATGTCTGAGGTCCATGACATATAGCTGAGACGGGTTTGTTCTTCTGGAAAAAATGCCTTACAATCTCGATTGCATCTTTCTCTTTTCTAATAACTTCAGGTGCTTTCCCTCCTGGCAAAATAAGTAAGTCATAATTATCAGGATTTACCTCTTTCAAAGTAAGATCAACACTAACTTCATAGCCATGCTTTCCTTTAATCTTTCCTTTTCTTATTGAGGCAATATCTACATGAACTCCTTCTTCTTTTAACCTATATAGCGGTGTAAGAAGTTCTGTGTCTTCAAAATTATCAGCACTGATAATTAAAGCTTTCATGCTTTTATCTATTTTTAAAACACATTCTAAAACTTTAGTTTCCTTATTTCATCAAATATTTCTCCATAAGCTACAACCTTAGGAAGACCTGCAATCTTATATGCTGTAAGAGGATCAAAAAACTCTTCATAAGTGCAATTTTTGGGTTGATGTACATTAAGACATATATAACGAGGAACAGGGAAAGCTTTAAATTTTTTATAATAATCCCTCATAAATTTTATAAGCTCAAGTTTTTCTTTTGTAAGCGGGCAAGTATTACTGACACCCAACCTATCTGCAATTGCACATGCTACCTTTTCATCCCAATCATCAAAATTAACTAAAAAATTATCCTCGTCTAATTCAATCTTTTTTCCTTCAACTTCGATAAATGGCATATTTCCCTCCTTATTTCAGTCTTGCTTCTACAGCAGACCAGTTTATATTCTTAAAAAAAGTCTCAATATAATCAGTTCTTTTTAACCCGTAGTCAATCATATAAGCATGTTCGAATACATCCATTATTAACAATGGAATACAGCCAGAAGGGTGTGAAACATCATGTTCGTTTATCCAGAAATTTATCAGCTTTCCTTTAATTGTGTCATGATATAGAATTGCCCATCCAATGCCTCGCATTGTTCCTACTGCCTTAAAGTCTTTTTCCCAGGCTTCATAAGTTCCAAATTCCTCAGTAATTTTCTTGTAAAGATTCCCTTCTGTATCGATTTCTCCCTTTCCACCAAGGTTTTCAAAATAATATTCATGTAGTCTCATTCCATTAAATTCCCAGCCGAGTCTCCTCCTCAGTTCTGCAAATTCAGGGACACCTGTCTTTCCCTCCTTCAACATCTGATAAAGAGTATCCAGAATCTTATTTGTGTTAGTAACATATCCCTGATAAAGGGCGAAATGGTTCTTCAAAAGTGTCTCACTTAAACCTTCCATACCGATAAGCTTTGAATAATCATTCGCAACATATGGCATTAAATTTACCTCCTTTTTAAGAATCTAATAATTTATTTCAGATAAACATTTAATAAAAAATTATATAGCAAAGACACAATTTAAAGTATCAGTAAAATTCTGATTTTTTTGTAGGATTTATCCTACAAAATGTAGTTATCCATGATATTTTTCAGAATATACAAAATCATGAAGTGTTCTTCTGAATGCCCTTGGTAATAATGTTACACCAGACTTCAGGTATCCTACTGCAATAAGCATTGGGATTATTTTATCTGATGGGATGTCAAACTCCTTTTTTATACACTCTTCATCAAATCCATCCATAGGGTGTGTCTCAAGTCCAAGCCCTTTAGCTGAAATCATAAGGTTCATAGCAAATAAAGATGTATTCTTAACAGCAAAAATCTTTCTTTTGATGCTATCTTCTGAACCATAAAGGCTTTTTGCCATCTCTATATAACTGCTCCTCATATCAGGTTTCATATACCCAATTTCCTGCCAGCTATCAAGCACCTTTTCAATATTTTCTTCTACAGCTTTTGGATCTGCAATCATAATAAGGACAACTGATGCCTCAATAACCTTGGGCTGGTTGAAAGCACATCGCTTCAAGATCTTTTTTCTTTCAGGGTCTTTTACTACTATTACTTTCCATGGTTGAAGATTAAAAGAAGAAGGAGATAGATTAGCAATCTCAAGGAGTTCTATAAGTTTTTCATCAGGGATTTCTTTATCTGGTTCAAAAAAATTTATAGAACGCCTTTCTTTTATTGCCTGAATTACATCCATAAGAGACCTCCTTTTCTAAAAATATAAGTCTTCTTAATCTATTTAATTCATAAAATTTATGAGCGACTGGAAGATACAGTATTTTCGCTCATTCTCGGCTCAATTAAAATCGAGCCTCCGAGGTAAATTCTTTCTTAGAAAGAATTTAAATCCACTCAAACGCTGCATCTGCCAAAGATTTTATGAATAATATGAACTATACATTAATCAAGCTTTATTTACACTTCTGATAATATCATCAAAAGAAATTAAATTTGATTCAAGAAGAATTCCCAATAATATGAATCCTCCGCATGGAGAAAAATAACCTTCTTGCTGAATAAAATCACAGTCACTTTCATAAAAAGGACAGTAAATGCACATCTCTTTCTTCAATTTTTCTTTTATTTCTTCACGGGCATTTCTTCTCATCTTTCTGAAGATTATCCTGTTACCTTTTTTGAACAAATCTTCCACAACATAATAACCCATACAGGCAAGTTCTTGATTTTTATCAGGTTTATAATATGGACAGAATTTTAAACAGAGTCTCCTCTTGAGGTCTTCCTTTTTAAACATAAAGAAGCATCTCCATTTCCGTGATAAATAAAAACAAAGACTCACCTTATACTTTATTAGTAAGAGCAAATAACGCTTAGAAGTGAGTCATGAAGGAAATAAAATTTCCTTCAAAATAAGTATATCATCAAATCAGAGAGATATTCACTATATACATTGCAATCCAAAATAATCTAATTTCATAAAATAACCTAACATACCCCTTTAATCCCCTCTTAACCCTTTCTCCTCTAAAAAGAGGGGTGTAGGGGTGTGTAGAAAATGATACGCAGGTTTTTCTAAAAAATTAATTTAGATGGACAAGTTTGCACTATACAAAGAAATTATTATTTCAGAAGTGCAAATAAAATATACATAATTCTGATAACACAAATTTGCCGATAGAAGATAGAAAATGTGCTATAATAATTTTTTGGAGGAGGTAATGAGATATGCCAATATATGAGTATGAATGTCCGAGTTGTGGAAAACATTATGAATTAATGCAAAGATTCAGTGATGAACCTTTGTGTATATGTCCTGAATGTGGTGGACATGTTCACAAATTAATATCCCATTCTTCCTTTATCCTGAAAGGTACAGGATGGTATGTAACAGATTATGCCTCACCTGAGAGAAGGAAAGCAAAAGACGCTGAAGGGAAGACCGAAACAAAGACTGATACAAAGGCAGATACTACTGCAAAAAAGTAATGACAGATCCGCATATCCATATTCCTTACAAAAAGGTAGAAAAGTATCTCCCTTTTATTAGAGAACAACAGCTCAATCTTGAGATATATTTTTCTGCTCATGCACTTGATAATTTAAAAGAATCAGATGTGATAAAACTCAAGGAGAAACTCGACCACAATCCATCACTTTCTATTCATGGACCTTTTATGGACTTATCGCCGGGTGCCTTAGATTTAAAAATAAGGGCTGTCACTATAGAAAGGTTTCTGAATATCTTTGACATAGCAGAAATATTAAAACCATCTGTAATAGTCTTTCACTCTGGATATGAAAAATGGAAATATTCACACAGGATTGATAAATGGCTTGAAGGGAGTCTGGTAACATGGAACCATTTATTACCAAAAGCTAAAGAAAAGAACATAAAAATAGCCATAGAAAATATCTTTGAGGATGAGCCAACAAATCTAAGAGTCCTTATGGAAAATATAGGTTCACAAAACTTTGGAATATGCTTTGATACAGGGCATTTCAATCTCTTTTCAAAAACTCCTCTTAAAGAATGGCTAAACCAACTTTACCCTTACATAATAGAACTTCATTTACATGATAACAATAAAAATTTAGATGAACATAAAGCGATTGGAGATGGGACATTTGATTTTAATACTTTGTTTTCTACTCTAATAGCTAAAGACATATTATATACACTTGAAGCACATACCCCTGAAGATGTCTTAAAAAGCCTTGAAAGGCTGAAATCCTATAGTCTGTCTGCCTGATTTTTCATTGAAAATCCCTTTAAACTTGGGAAACCGTTTCCCTTATACTGGACTAAAACTTTATGTGATTCACCAAGAGTTCCTGGAAAAATTAATCTCTTAATCTTCGCAACCTCAAAAAGGTAATCAGAAGATTTATTATATAATTCCTGAATTATCTCATCTATTCCCAGAGAAATAAGAAACGCCCCTTGTTGACAGAAACCCACGGTCTTCAATCCAATCTCTTCTCCCCATTTTTTTACAGAAGAAAAATTTACATGAGCAGTTATATCTTGTTCTCCGATATTAATATATGGGTCTTCTACTAATTTATGTTTATGATAACAGAGTAACGTTCCTCTATTTCTCTCCTCACTGTAATAATCCATAGCAGAATAACCATAATCTATTGTCATAACAAAACCTTCAAAAAGGATTTCATTTAAAGTCCTTAACCAATCCTTTATCCTGAGGTTAATCTCTGTCCTGTATCCTCTTGGGAGCTTTATAGAAAACTCCTTCAGATAATCTGTTAATGCAGGTGTGCTGGGACTTTTTTTAATTTCAATGAAAATATCCTTATCTACAGATACAAATATCTCTTTGAGTTCATCTTCCATTTCAACAAGATGGACAGGAAAGGCATCAAGTAGCTCATTTGAAACAATACATCCTTTAAAATTATTCAGCTCATTCAGGGAAGAAACCCATTCTATTTTATCTAAATGAACCTCAAGTAATTCCATCTGTTTATTTTTCATGAAAGGATTATTCTCTACTATCACATATGAGATATTTTTGAGGAATATTTTATTAAAGTAGTCAAGTATATCTTTGCACATATATCCAGCACCTGCTCCAATTTCGATAATATAAAAATCTTTTGGTCTCCCCATAATCTCCCACATTTCTAAAATCTGTCTTCCTATCATTGCACCAAAGGCATAGTGGAGGTGGGTACTGGTATAGAAATCACCTGATTTCCCTATCTCAGTCTTTTTAGACGAATAATATCCGAGTCCAGGCTCATAAAGTGCCATCTCCATAAATTTTTCGAAGGTAATCGGACCTTCTTCATTTATTTTCTCAATAATCTTTTGCCTGAGGATATTCATATCATCCTTTAGAAAGAAACCATTCATTTATATCTTCATCAAAATATATCTTATATCTGACACCGTTACTACCTTTAACTTCAAAATATCGTCTCCTCTTCTTATCCCTCTGTCTTTCCTCAATCCACATCTTCAATATTTGATTAACTATAATCTTTTTATAGTCAATGATTAATAATCTCGGCAATTCTTCACCTTTATATCCAGAATAAGCTTCTACCTCAATTTTTTTATCAGACATATTTGGATTTTAACAAAAGCTGACGATTACTTCTGACCCATATTATTCATAAAATTTTTGGCAGATACAGTGTTTGAGCGGATTTAAATTCTTTCGAAGAAAGAATTTACCTCGGAGGCTCGATCTTAATCGAGCTGAGAATGAGCGAGAATACTGCATCTGCCATTTACGAAAACTGCCAGAATGCCCCG
>JBNAVX010000051.1:0-17422 GCA_049700155.1 Thermodesulfovibrionales bacterium | reverse complement strand
CTGACCATCACTTCTTATCTTTCAGCCCAGATAAAGGCAGGTGTACAAGCAGTGCAGATTTTTGATACATGGGCGGGGGTGCTCTCTCCTTTAGATTATAGAGTATCTGTATTACCTTATATCAAAAAAGTAATTTCTGAGTTAAAGAAAGAAGGAGTCCCGATTATATATTTTGTTAATGATTGTGCTGGAATCCTTAAGGATATTAAAAAAGCAGGTGCTGATGCTATAGGAATAGACTGGAAGATTGATATGGCTGATGCTATCAAGCAACTCGGTAAAAAGGTTGTTGTTCAGGGAAATCTCGACCCATGTGCACTATTTCTTTCAAAGGAAGAGATTGAAGAAAGGGTTAAAGATATCCTATGGAAAGGAGAGTCTGCAAAAGGACATATCTTCAATCTCGGACACGGAGTTCTCCCAGAAACACCTGTTGAAAATGCCATAGCCCTGGTTGAAGCAGTTCACAAGTATGGACGTAAAGATTAGAAAATTAAATCCAATTATTGCATTTTTGGATTAATAACAAAACTTTATGTAACGATGCATATCACTGATTTTTTCCATTATGGGTTCATATTGAGAGCATTAATATCTGGCTCTCTCATAGCTTTGATATGTTCATTGCTTGGTGTACTTCTTGTTCTGAGAAGATTATCTCTGATAGGAGATGGACTTGCACATGTAACATTTGGAAGTGTTGCTCTTGGTTTACTTTTCAGACATAATCCTCTTTATGTCTCTATTCCTATTATTATGGCAAGCTCTTTAGGAATTCTGAGATTAACTGAGAAAGCAAAGCTTTATGGAGATGCAGCAATAGGTATTGTATCCTCGATTGGTATAGCAGGAGGAGTCCTTATAGCAAGTATAGCAGGAGGATTTAATGTTGACCTATTCAGTTATCTTTTTGGAAATATACTCGCTATCAGTAAATCAGAAGTAATAATTTCAATATTGCTTACTATAACTATACTTTTTATAATCTTATTTTTTTATAATGAATATTTTTCTACGACATTTGATGAAGAATTTGCTATGGTTTCCGGTATAAACACAAAGAAAATAAATTCCATGCTTGCCCTCATGACAGGAATAACAGTCGTTCTTGCAATGAAGGTTGTAGGTATCATGCTAACATCAGCACTCTTAATTCTGCCTGCTGTAACTGCGTTACAGATTGCAAAAGGGTTTAAGATTGCTTTATATACCTCATCGTTAATTGCAGTCTCTTCTGTGATACTTGGAATATTTATCTCTTTTGTTATGAATCTCCCCACTGGGTCCACTATTGTTGTGGTAAATTTTCTTATTTTTATACTTGTTTTTTTATTCAAAAATGTTTTTTTATAAAATCTATAATAAAATTTCTTGATTTTAAAAAATGGATGTAAACCAATTTTAATTATGCCTGAAAAAATAATAGAATCATTTCAAGTGAAACGTTTAGAAATTCTTGATGAAAAAGGAAATGTAGATGAATCTCTTATGCCATCCATTTCAGACCAAGACATGCTCAAGATGTATGAACTAATGATTCTTGCAAGGACATTTGATCAATACGCGCTAAAATTGCAAAGAGAGGGTAGACTCGGCACATATGCCCCTTTCATCGGTCAGGAAGCATCTCAGATAGGTAGTGCCTTTGTACTGAATAAATCTGATTGGGTCTTTCCATCATATAGAGAGTCCGGGGTCTATATTGCAATGGGGTATCCCATCCATATGTTGTTTCAGTACTGGGCAGGAGATGAAAGAGGGCTAAAATCGCCTGAAAACCTAAATATCTTCCCTATAAGCATCCCTGTAGGAACACAGATTCTCCATGCTGTAGGTGTAGCAATGGCAGCAAGATACAGAGGAAAGAATATCGCTGCAATTGTTTATTTTGGTGACGGTGGAACTTCAAAAGGAGACTTTCATGAAGGTCTAAACATGGCAGGAGTATTTAAAGTGCCTGCTGTCTTCATATGCCAGAATAATCAATGGGCAATATCGTTACCAAGAGAGAAACAAACAGCAGCAAAAACTTTAGCACAAAAGGCATATGCATATGGTATAGAAGGCATACAGGTTGATGGTAATGATGTATTCGCTGTTTATAAAGCAACTGATTATGCTCTTAATAAAGCTAAAACAGGTAGTGGTCCAACATTGATTGAATGTGTAACTTACAGGATCTTTGACCATACCACTGCAGACGATGCCTCAAGGTACCGTTCAAAAGAAGAAGTAGAAATGTGGAAGGCAAAAGACCCTATTTTGAGATTGAGATTATTCTTGGAAAAAAAAGGTTTATGGTCAGCAGAGTATCAGAAAAATATAGAAGAAAAATCAAAGTCAACTATAGATGAAGCAGTAAAAATTGCAGAATCCATAGAGAACCCTCATCCTGAAGAAATGTTCAGTTATATATATGAAAAAATAACACCAAGACAGATCAAGGAGTTAAAGGACTTCTAATATGCCAAAACTAAATATTGTGCAGGCAATAAATCTTGCACTCAAAGAGGAGATGAGAAGGGATAGTAATGTGGTTGTTCTTGGTGAAGATGTTGGAAGAAATGGTGGGGTATTTCGTACTACAGAAGGTTTATATGATGAGTTTGGACCTGAGAGGGCTATAGATACTCCTCTCTCTGAATCAGGTATTATCGGCACTGCTATTGGAATGGCTGTTTATGGACTTCGACCTGTTGCAGAGATACAGTTTATGGGATTTATCTATCCAGCTATTGATCAGATATTTTCTCATGCTGCAAGGATACGTTATCGCTCGAGGGGAAGATTCACATGTCCAATTGTAGTCAGAACCCCATATGGTGGAGGAGTAAAAGCCCTTGAACTTCATTCTGAAAGCACAGAGGCATTATTCTGCCACATGCCCGGTATAAAGGTAGTCGTTCCTTCAACTCCTTATTATGCAAAGGGTCTATTAATTTCAGCTATAAGAGACCCTGATCCTGTTATCTTCCTTGAGCCTACAAGATTGTACCGTCTTATCAAAGAAGATGTTCCTGAAGAAGATTACTCTGTTCCGCTTGGAAAAGCAAGGATTGTTCAGGATGGCAATGATATAACTGTAGTATCATGGGGGAATATGTTACACAGAACCCTTCAGGCTATCGAAGGCTATGATGCTGAGGTGATTGATTTAATGACTCTCCATCCATTTGATGAAGAGACTCTTTTTAAATCAGTAAAAAAGACAGGAAGGGTTATCATAGTTCATGAAGCACCAAGGACATGCGGGTTAGGTGCTGAACTTTCTGCTACTATCGCAGAGGAGGCAATACTGTATTTAAAGGCTCCTATAATAAGAGTTGCAGGATACGATGCCATTATACCTTTGCCAAAGCTTGAGGATTACTATCTCCCTTCTATAGATAGGATAAGAAAAGCCATAGATGAAACCTTGAAATATTAAAAGTGGAGGAACAATGCCATTTGATTTTAAATTGCCTGATTTAGGAGAAGGAATAACAGAAGGAGAAATAAGAAAATGGGTCGTTAAAGAAGGTGATTTTATAGAAGAGCATCAGACTTTACTTGAATTAGAGACTGATAAGGCTATTGTTGAGGTGCCTTCACCTAAAAAGGGAAAGGTAATGAAGATCAATAGAGAAGAAGGGGAGATGGTAAAGGTTGGAGAGGTTCTGATGACAATTTCGGAAGTGGGTGAATCACTTGATGAAAGACCAAAATCAGTCTCTGTAGTAGGCGTTTTACCTGAAGAGGAGGAAGCAGTTCTTGCTACTCCAGCAGTAAGGGCACTTGCAAAAGAACTCGGTATCAATCTCGAGAAAATAAAAGGCTCTGGTCCCGGAGGAAGTATTACAAAAGAAGATGTTATAAAGGCTTCTGAGAAGACAAAAAGAGCTGAGGATCAATATGGAGCAATAGAGCGTGTGCCTCTTAAAGGTGTTAGAAGAACTATCTCAAAAAATCTTTCGATTGCACAACAGACGACTGTTTTTGTTACGATAATGGAAGAGGCTGATGTTACTGATTTATGGAATATCAGAGAAAGGGAAAAGAAGGCATTCGAGGAAAAAGGAGTCCATTTGACTTTTCTTCCTTTTTTCATAAAGGCAGTTCAATACTCACTTAAAGAGCATCCATACCTGAATGCCTCAATTGAAGGAGAAGAGATTATCATTAAAAAATATTACAACATAGGTATCGCAGTTAATACCCCTGATGGTCTTATTGTTGCAGTAATAAAAGACGTTGATAAGAAAAAAGTTCGTGAGCTTGCCTCTGAGATACAGGATTTAAGCCAGAAAGCAAGGGAAAGAAAGATAAAACTTGAGGATATGAGAGGTAGCTCATTCACTTTTTCAAACTGGGGACATTTCGGTGGCACCTTTGCAACACCTGTAATAAATTATCCTGATGCTGCAATTCTTGGCACAGGAAGGATTTCAGACAAACCATGGGTAAAAGATGGGCAGATTGTAATCAGGAAAATACTTCCTTTATCGTTGACCTTTGACCATAGAATAACTGATGGAGCTGATGCAGCAAGTTTTCTGTCAAAAGTAGTTCATTATCTTGAAGACCCTAACCTTCTTTTCATAGAGAGTGCATAACTTTTTTTTCTTGACAGTCTTGTAAATCTATTTTGTAATAGAAATCACGTCTGAATCAATAAAAAAGAGTAAAAATTAAATATGAAACTCAGGAGGCAAATATGAAGCATATAGTCATATGTCTATTCTTTGTTTTACTTTTTAATTCCTGTACAGTAGTAGAGAAAGAAAGTAAAACAGGACCACCGCCATGGGCTCCAGCCCATGGATACAGGGCAAAGCATGTGTATCATTATTATCCATCTGCTTATGTATATTTTGATATTGATAGAAAGTTATATTTCTTCATGGAAGGAGGGATATGGAGAACCTCAGCATCTCTTCCTCCTGTAATAGTTATTGACCCAGATGAATATGTGGTTATAGAGCTTGATACAGACAAGCCTTACCATCATTTCAAACAACACAAAAAGAAATACCCACCAGGAAAGCTTAAGAAATTATAAATAAGATTACACTATAAAGCATTTCTATTAATCCCTTATATATTTTAAATTATGCGGTTATTTTTGTCATTCATGTTTTTGCTTATTTTCTTAAATCCCCTTCATGCAGAAGATAGAGTTCTTCAGACTGAAGAAGTCAGAGTAATCTTTGGAGAACATCAGGCAATAGCGGCTGAAGAGGTTGCAAAGGTATATCCATCTGTTAAGTCAGAGCTTACAAAGAACGTTGGATGGAGTGTGGACTTTATGCCTACTGTAATTCTTGACAGAGGAGGAGAAATAATAAAAAGGAATACCGGAAGTGATATATTTGTTGGATATGCTATTCCAGAGAGAAACCTGATTGTGCTTGATACATCAAAGGTTTATGCCAAACCTTTTTCACTTGAAGCTACCTTAAAACATGAATTATGCCATCTTCTGCTTCACCAAAATATAGAAAATCCGCCAAGGTGGATTGATGAGGGTATCTGTCAATGGGTAAGTGGTGGTATTGCAGAGTTATCGACAGAAGATGGCAGTAGAGAGCTCCAGAAAGCAGTGTCTCTAACAAACTTATCAGTATAAAAGAACTTGTCAGATTTCCTCGTGAGGATATTATTCTTGCATATGAAGAAAGCAAAAGTATAATTGAATATATAGAAAAAGAGTATGGCAAAAAGGGACTCCTTTTGATTCTTTCATTTATGAAAGAAGGATATTCAATTGATGATTCCATCCAGAAAGCTATTTCAATCACAACCTTAGAACTCGATGATAAATGGCGGGCATATCTTAAGAAAAAAAGAGGATGGTTTCAATATATTGGCAACAATTTATATGTAATACTATTTTTCTCTGCAGCCTTGATAACAATGTACGGCTTTATGAGAATGCTGAAAAAGAAAAGGGAACAAATAGATGAACCTGAAGATGAGGATGTAGAAGGGAAATATTAGTCTTTGTCAGAAAAAAACCTACAAAAAAATCAGAATATTACCTATACCATCATTTAAGTTTTAAATTTATTATTAAGATATCTTAAAAATTTAGAATAACAAAAAAGGAGGTAATTTTTATGGGTGAAATTAAATGGGAAAGGGATTTTAAAGTAGCAATAGAAAAGGCTAAAAAAGAGGGTAAACCTATTTACCATGATTTCTGGTTTGATGGCTGAGCTGGCTGTGCAGCAATGAATGCGGGTCCGTATTCAGATGAGAAATTTCAGAGATATATTGAAGAGGAATTTATTCCGTTAAAGAGCCAGTGTTTTTGGGATAAACGCACAGAACTTATGAAACAGTTTGATATTGTTTGGACCCCTACACTTCTGATACATGACTCAGAAGGAAAGGAACACTACCGGATTGTAGGTTATGTCCCAACAGATGATTTACTTGCACATCTTAAATTTGGAAAAGGAAAATTATTTTTTAATCGCCATCGCTATGCGGAGGCTATAGCTCAATTCAAATCTGTTATTGAACAACATCCTGATGCTGGTGTAGCTCCAGAAGCAGTCTTCTTCCTTGGAGTAGCAGAATACTTTAAGACTCATGATGCAAAAGCATTACGCAGGGCATATGAGACGCTAATATCAAAATATCCACAGAGTGAATGGGCACGCAGAGCTAAGTCATATTCCCAGATTCCACTGGAAGAGCCGGCTTTGTCTAAAGTGAAGTAAGGTTAAAAACATATTCACTATCTGTACCACTCATTCTTATCCGTCGGTACATACCAGTGTATGAAGTCATACCATATTCCAAGCGGAGCCTTCTCTACACCTTTAAACCTTTTATGTAACACTGGAAGGGCATCAGGTACATAAAGAAAAGTATAAGGCTGATCATCTGCAAGGATCTCGTGAATCCTGTGATATATCTTTTTTCTTTTTTCAATGTCAAAATTTCTCCTCCCTTCAATAAGAAGCCTGTCCACCTCAGGATTCTTATAAGAGATAAAATTAAATTCTCCCTCTTTAGTTTTTGAAGAATGCCAGACATCATATGCATCAGGGTCTCTTGAAAGTCCCCATCCCATTATGACCGCCTCAAACCTCTTTTTGTCTATGAATTCATGGAGCAGAGCCTGCCACTCAAGGACCCTTATCTTCATCTCAATCCCAACCTTCTTGAGATCTTCCTTTATTATCTGTGCAGTCTTTAATCTCGCCTCATTACCCTGGTTTACAAGGACAGTGAACATAAAGGGTTTCCCGTCCTTTTCGAGAAGTCCTTTTGTCCCCATCTTCCAACCTGCCTCTCCAAAAAGCTCTATTGCTTTTTTGGGATTATAATCAAGGTCTTTTACATCAGGACTATATGCCCAGGATTCAGGTGGGAAAGGTCCTGTGCACGGTGTACCGTATCCAAGAAGAACTCCCTCAATAATACTCTTTTTATTAATAGAGTATGTAAGTGCTTGTCTGACTCTCTTATCAGAAAACTTTGGATCAAGTAGATTATAGCCTAAATATGTATAACCAAAGGATGGATATCTGAATTTCTGAAAGTACTTATTGAAAAAATCGGTGTGTGCCTGAAGCTTAAACTGAGGAGGTGTAAGTCCCATATAGTCTATACCACCAAACTTTAATTCAAGAAACATAGTTGCTGTATCAGGAATAATCCGAGCAATATACCTGTCAATATTAGGTCTTCCTTCAAAATAATCATCAAATGCCTCAAGAATAATCTTTTGACCGGTAACCCATTCTTTTAGTTTATAAGGTCCTGTCCCTATTGGATTTCTACTGTAAAATTCATTAGTTATATCTTTTCCATCAAGTATATGTTTAGGTATTATTCCCATCCCCCATGACTCAAGTGCTGGTGCATAAGGTTCTTTATAACTGACCTTTACTGTATATCTATCTAATGCCTCAACCTTTTCAACAGGTCCATAATTACTGCTATAGGGAGTAGGGACGTTTGGATTTATCACTGTTTTATATGTAAAAATGACATCATCAGCAGTAAACTCTTCTCCATCATGCCATTTAACACCTTTTCGAAGATGAAATATTATCTGAAGTCCATCTGGTGAGATCTCCCAGGACTCAGCAAGGTCAGGGACTATTTTTATGTTTTTATCATACTTTGTAAGACCATTAAATATAAGGCTACTTATATCACCTGATGCACTGTCAGAAGCGAGTAAAGGTAAAAGCCTCTTTGCATCTGCAAGAAAACCGACGGTTATTGTATTTGGATATTTTATTTTTGGCTCATGTGAGCAGGAAGTTAAGAATACAATCAACATGAACAGGTATATTCTTTTTGCCCACAAATTAACCTGCATTACCTGTAAGTCTCTCTATTTCCTTTTCATCTATCTGAAGTTCTCTTGACAGAAGTTTTTGAAAAAATGTCACCCTGAAATAATTTCAGGGGTTAACGAGATTCTAAAACGAGTTCATACTTATGCTTTCAAGGTTTAACATGACATTTTTAGACCATCCATTTATTTTGTAGAAGGTTGAACTGGTTGCTGAGGAGCTTGAGACTGGGAAGGGGTTTTAACTGGTCCAGGAACTACAGGGATCGACCTCTTCTCTTCAGACACAGGAGATTCTTTAACAACAGAACCCTTTTTAGCAGTAACTACAGCTAAAGTTAGTGATGTAATCATAAAAAGAATTGCTGCAATTGTAGTTAGTTTGCTAAGAAAAGTTGCAGCACCACGACTTCCAAAAAGTGTCTGACTTGATCCTCCAAAGACTGCACCAATTTCTGCGCCCTTTCCACCCTGAAGAAGAACAATTGTAATAAGAAAAAAGCAGACAAGAATATGAACTATAATTATAAAAGTGAACATTATACCTCCACTCATAAAGATTTTTAATTATTTACTTGTATATTATACATATCTCAGGAGATTATTGCCAAAAGGAATTAAGAACGTAAGTATCACCTTTTCTATGAAAAGTCACCAGCATATATAATAGGCTGATATAATAGTGAACTGGCAGACCTTTTCTTAGCTTGCCTTCAGCTTTTCCCTTAACTTTAAAATAATTTTATATGGACTTTTGTTCACTTTTTTTATGGGTCTTGCAGGTGGCGTCTTACCTGCATTTAGAGCTGCACAAATGAATATAGTTGAGGCGCTCTGGAGGAGTTAATTTGCTTACTTAGGTGATTTATATCACGTAATTTATTTTTTAAAGTAATAAAAATTAAATTGCATTGAATTTATGAGTATAAAGTGAAGGTAAAAAAGTATGGAGATACCTTTAAAAGGAAATATTAAAGAGTTCAGCATACCTAAGATTCTTGTCTACCTGAATAGAAATAGAAAGACAGGAATACTTAAGGTGAGAACTCCTTCTTTTATAAAAAAGATTTATATTCATAAGGGCGATGCAGTTTACGCTTCGTCAACTGATGAAGATGACAGATTAGGTGAGACACTTACTAAGATCGGAAAGATAACTATGGAACAATATGACAGATCTGTTGAAATCCTAAAAAAGACAGGAAAAAGGCAGGGTGAGATACTTGTTGAACTTGGATATCTGACGCCTCAAGAAGTTATATGGGGTGTAAAATATCAGATAAAAGACATTATTTATAGTTTGTTTGAGCTTCAGGAAGCTGAATATGAATTTAATGAAGAAGAAATGTCTTCAAGTGAGATTATAACACTCAAGATGAGTATGGCTAACCTCATCTATGAAGGAGTTAGAAGAATCCATAACTTAAATAGCATAAGGAGAGAACTTCCAAATATGGACACTGTTTTAAAGTTAAGTACAGACCCTGTAAGTCTATTTCAGGACATTGTTCTAAGTTCTATTGACAAAAAAATGCTTTTTATGATTGATGGGAAAAAAACTGTAAGGGAACTTATTAATATTTCATCTAACTCTTTCCAGGCAATGAAAAGCCTTTATGTGCTTTATTCTACAGGTATACTTGAAGAAAAGCAGGATGAAGAAGATAAGGAAGGGCAAACTGTATTATTCGAGGACATCATAAGGGCATTCCATGATGAAGAAGATGCTCTTATTAAAAGGGTTGAAGTCCTATATTCAAACCTCAATAGACTCAGTGAGGATGAACTTCTTGAGATTGACGAAAACACAGATGTCGAGACTATAAGAAATAATTACTATAAACTCGTTAGGGAATTCCATCCGGATAGATATCTCAATTTCCCCGACCAATCAATAAAAGATAAAGTAATCGCGATCTTAGAAGCAATAACAAGAGCATACTCATTAATGAAGGATGAAGAAAAAAGAGAGGATTATTTTCGTAGAAAGAGGTTGATATCAAAATTAAACAATTTTCTTCATGCTATCAGAAAAAGGCGGGATGAATTTTTCGATAATTGTGTTCTTGTAAATTCATAAAAGTTCTTTTCGGCCTTTAATTGATGCATTTTAAAAACAAGGTTGCATTCACCCCTTTAATCCCCTCTTAATAGAGGGGAGATATGGAATTCATTCTTTCAATAAAAGGAATTTACATTATACTCATCCACCTGAGCATTATTTCCATTATCAATTCTCCTCTAAAAGTTATCTACATATCCTTTCCCCTCTAACCTATATTATTCATAAAATTCTTGGCAGATGCAGTATTTGAGCGGATTTAAATTCTTTCGAAGAAAGAATTTACCTCGGAGGCTCGATCTTAATCGAGCCGAGAATGAGCGAGAATACTGCGTCTGCCAATTACTTATAGATTTATGAATTAAGTGGGCTAAAAAGCATTACATTTCCTTTCCACTCTAAAAAAGAGGGGTGTAGGGGTGTGTATAAAAAAGATATGAGGTTTTTCTATAAAACTTATTTTCGAAAGATATACTGATAAAAATTACTAAACAGGTTCAGAATGGCAACTGTAAAGCCTTTACTGACAAAACTGTCATGCAGAACTTGTTTCTGCATCTTATCGGAATTATTTGGCATTTTATCCCTATCACATTTTGGGATAAGTTTATTAGGCTAAATAATGTAGATATTCCTGTTATAATAATTACGCCAGAATTCATTATTTGAGTTAATAATTTATGAGGATAAAAGTTTATGAAGTTACCTTCTAATAAAACTAAGATAGTCTGCACAATAGGACCTGCATCTGAATCAGTCGAAATTATGAAACAGATGATTCAAGCAGGTATGAATATAGCAAGAATTAACTTTTCACATGGAGACTTTGAGTATCATGAAAAAATAATTAAAAATCTTAGAATAGCAGAAAAAACCACTGGAAAACGTATTGCAATTATTGCAGACCTTCCCGGACCAAAGATGCGAATTGGTCATTTCTTGAAAGAGCCTGTTGAATTAAGACCAAATAATATATTTACTCTCACCACTGAAAAGATAATAGGAGATGAAAATAGGGTATCTGTGAGTTTCAGTGGTATAACTGATGCTTTGAAAACAGGAGATATAATTTTTCTAAATGATGGACTTATTCAGCTTGAGGTTCTAAAGATCCAGGATAATGATGTTATATGTAAAGTCGTTGTCGGTGGTGAACTACGTTCACGAAATGGTATTAATCTACCCGGTATAGAACTTGGTATTAGTGCATTTACTGATAGAGATTATGAATGTTTAAAATTTGCAATGGAGCATAATATAGATGCAGTAAGTCAATCTTTTGTTGAGTCAGGTGCTGATCTTTTGGAAGTTCGCAAAGCAGCTAATGAACTTGGCTATAATGCTTTCATCATAGCAAAAATCGAACGATTAAGGGCCTTAAAACATATTGATGAAATTCTTGAAAATTCCGATGGGATAATGATCGCAAGAGGTGACCTTGGTGTAGAGATTCCGATTGAGCAGATAGCAATTGTTCAAAAACAGCTTATGTATAAGGCAAACCTTTCAGGTAAACCAGTCATTACTGCAACACAGATGCTCGAATCAATGATACAGAATAAGCGACCAACACGTGCAGAAGCAACTGATGTTGCTAATGCAATACTTGATGGGACAGATTGTGTAATGCTTTCAGGTGAGTCAGCAATGGGCAAGTATCCTGTTGAGGCAGTTACGATGCTTGCAAAGATTGCAGCAGCTACTGAACCACATCTCAAGAGACAAAATATCAGGGAAGAATTAAAAACGATCAGGTCTGATAAAGTGTGTCTAACAGATTTGATAGCTTTGGGTATTGAATCAACAGTTGAACGTATATCTCCTTCAGCAGTCTTTGTGCCTACACATTCAGGGGCAACAGCAAGAAATATTACAAGATTCAGAATCCCTGTGTGGATTATAGCAGTCAGCTCTCTGAAATCAACATGCCAGAGACTTCAATTTTCCTTTGGTGTTTACCCTGTTTATGAACCAGATCATCCTGAGGATTGGAATAATTATATAAAGAAATGGCTTTATGATAATGAGGTAGAAGGAGATATAGTTCTGCTAACAGAAGGACCTTCAACAAAACATCCAGAAGTGAATAATAGGCTTGAAATCATTGATCTGAGACGAAAAATTAGTATATAGACTTAATTTTCTCTCATCTTCTTAAATGTATTAATTAACCCGTTTGTAGAAGAATCATGTGAATGAACAGGCTCATCATCCTTAAGTTCTGGTAAGATTTTTTTAGCGAGTTGTTTACCAAGCTCGACACCCCATTGATCAAAACTAAAGATATTCCATATTACTCCTTGAACAAAAATTTTGTGCTCATACATTGCGATAAGACTTCCCAATGTCTTCGGCGTAAGTTTTTTAAAAAGGATTGAATTTGATGGTCTATTACCTTCAAATACTAAATACGGACAGATTTTCTTAATTTCTTCTTCTGTTTTACCTTCTTTTCTAAGTTCATAAATAACCTCTTTTTTTGTTTTACCTCGCATTAGGGCTTCTGTCTGAGCAAAGAAATTTGCCAAAAGGATTTCATGGTGTTCTCCAAGAGGGTTATGGCTGTTTGCTGGTGCTAAAAAATCTGCAGGGATTAATTTTGTTCCTTGATGAATCAGTTGAAAGAAAGCATGCTGCCCATTTGTCCCAGTTTCGCCCCATATAACAGGTCCTGTCTGGTATGTTACTTTTTTACCACTCCTGTCAATTGATTTTCCATTACTTTCCATATTTCCTTGTTGAAAATAGGAGGGAAACATATGCATATATTGGTCATATGGCAGAATTGCTTCAGTCTCAGCGCCAAAAAAATTAGTATACCATATACCAATGAATGCAAGGATTACAGGTATATTTCTCTCAAATGGAGTATATCTAAAGTGATTATCCATCTCGAATGCCCCTTGAAGTAATTCATCAAAATTTTCATATCCAATGTAGCATGCTATTGATAATCCAATAGCTGACCATAGGGAATAACGACCACCAACCCAGTCCCAGAAGATAAACATATTATTTTCATCGATACCAAATGCTTTTACCTTTTCAGCATTTGTTGATATCGCTACAAAATGTTTTGATATATGGTGTATATCTTTTGCATGGTTTAAGAACCACCTCCGTGCAGAATATGCATTAGTCATGGTTTCCTGGGTGGTAAAGGTCTTAGATGCAACTATAAATAAAGTTGTTTCAGGGTTTAATCTCTTCAAGGTTTCTGTGATATGGGTACCATCTACATTGGATACAAAATGAACTGATATCCCTTCTTTTGCATATGGTCTCAGACATTCAGTAACCATAGCAGGACCGAGATCTGATCCACCGATCCCTATA
The DNA here is from genome assembly GCA_049700155.1 of Thermodesulfovibrionales bacterium. Taxonomy (GTDB): domain Bacteria; phylum Nitrospirota; class Thermodesulfovibrionia; order Thermodesulfovibrionales; family SM23-35; genus JACAEY01. The sequence goes on along the minus strand of JBNAVX010000051.1, from coordinate 3,728 downwards.
TTTACAATGTTAGTTATCTTTTCTCCCGTATATCCTTTCCTTTTACCACTGATAATCTGAGAGGAAAAATCTTCAATCTTTTTTAGTTCTCTGTTAACTTCAGGCATAACATCCTTACCATCTACATAAATCGGTATATTTTTTTTATTTCTTAAGGCTACATGGAGAACTGCCCTGTTTTCTGTTTCATTGATTTTGTCACCGCTGAACATCTTTTCTATTGCATCTCTCAGATTTGTTTCTTTTGCAAGCTGAAGAAAGAGTGAGATAGTCTCTTCTGTAATCCTATTTTTTGAATAATCAACAAGAATGTCATTAAACTGGATTGAAAACTTTTCGAATCGTTCAGGGTCTTGAATAAAAAGGTCTTTCATATGTATATTTCTGATTTTTCTATAATGTTCCTTGAGTTTGTGCCAGCTTTCTGTTTTTGTTGGATTTATTTTCTTCAGCATAAAAAAGACCTCCTATATATTATTTAGGCGGATACATTTTACCCAAAAATGCAATAAACTGGTCAGATTTTGCGATTATCTTCAAATTTAAAGATATATTTATGGAGTTGGAGATTCAGACGTAACTCAAGACCATCATCAAGAATCCATTTTGCGAGTACCTCAGGCTGAAGGATTCCATATGCAGGAGAGACAAGGATGTGGCATCTATCTTTTAACTTATATTGTTGAATTATATCTTTTGTCCATTCGTAATCCTTTCTGTCTGTAATTACAAATTTTATTTCATCGGTATCTTTTATATAGTCAAGATTTAAAAAGTCCATCTCTCTGACCATTCCACTGCCCGGTGTCTTTATATCAAGGATGACGACTGCCCTTCTGTCAATATCTTTTATACTCATTGAGCCATTTGTTTCAATTAATAACTTATAGTTATTATCAAGAAGGGTTTTAATTAGATGATATACTTCTTTTTGTAAGAGAGGTTCTCCCCCTGTGATTTCAACAAGACTTATTCCTGCACGATGAACCTCGCTCAGGATCCTTTCTTCAGAAAGCTCTTCTCCCTCAAAGTATGCGTACTTTGTGTCGCAATAGGTACATCTGAGGTTACATCCTGTTAATCTTATAAAGAAACATGGCATTCCTGCGTAACTTGACTCTCCCTGTATGCTTTTGAATATCTCACAAACTTTCATTTTAAAGGTGATCCTTTTTATTTCTGTAACCCATTAAGAAATGTCTGTAACTTAGTTTTAATGAGGTACTTAAAAAGCATGCCATACACCTATTCCAATTCCAAATTGTACAGGTATGTTATAACGTGGTTCTAAGAGATGGAGTTCTATACTCTTTATGAGAGTGTAGGGATATTGAATCTCTTCAAGGGGCCGTATTGTCTTTCCCATGACCTCACCAGCTACAGTTACTTCGCGACCCTGAGAATAAACAGCAGTATCAAGATAACCTTCATATAGAATTATGAATCTTCCAAAAGAGGTATCTGTATCCTCAGGTCTACCACGATAATCAAGTGGTTTCTGCAAGACCTCTATATAAGTACCATCTTTTGTATTAGTAGAACTTACGATTACACCTCCAAGAATTACTACCCTTCCTTTGAATAAGTCAGGGTCTTTAAATAATACAGGGACTGGTGGTTCTCCATAAGCTTTTTGTCTTAATTCATCAGAAACAATATGTGCCCAACCAAAAAGGGTAATAATTATAGATAATATTAATGAAAAAACCAAAGACTTCATAAGGATCAATACTTTAAGTTCCTGAAATAATTTCGAAAGCCTTTTTCACCGCATCTTCTGCATTTTTTGCCTTTATAATACCTTTTATATCCCATGTGCCTATCCCTATTACTGGTTTGCACATCTTTAATCCAAAGGCTATTTCAGAAAGTGTTCCATATTCTCCACCGATTGCAATGATAGCATCTGCAGAACGGACTATAATCACATTTCTACCCTCACCAAATCCTGTAACAATAGGGATATCAATAAAAGGGTTTGCTTCTTTTTTATTATTCTGGGGTATGATACCAACAGTTACTCCTCCTACCGATTTTGCACCTTTTGAAGCAGCTTCCATAACTCCTCCAAGACCACCACAGATTAAAACAGCTCCTTTTTTAGCGATGAGCCTTCCTACTTCTTCTGCAGTCTTCAATGTTGCCTCATCTGTTGTCCCTGCTCCAATAACTGCTATAGTTTCTTTTGGCATATATAAATTTAACATAAAAACTAATGTTAGAATAACATCCAGAAATTATGTCTGATTCAGGTAGATTTCCAGCTTTAAGATCAAGAGAATACAGGCTTTTCTTTTTTGGACAGATGGTTTCACTGTCAGGGACATGGATGCAATCTGTTGCACAGGGCTGGCTTGTATATAGCCTTACAAAATCTCCCTTCTATCTCGGTCTTGTTGCAGCATTTGGATCATTTCCAATACTTTTATTTTCTCTTTTTGGAGGAATTGTTGCTGATAGAATCAGAAAAAGAAACCTTTTATTGTTAACACAATCATTGTCAATTGTTCCAGCTCTTTCTCTCGGTATATTGACAGATATGAACCTGATCAGGTTCTGGCATGTTGCCTTTTTTGCTACATTTTTAGGAACAGTTAATGCATTTGATATTCCAGCAAGACAGTCATTCATTATTGAGCTTGTAGGTGAAAAGAATCTTATGAATGCAATAGCATTAAATTCCACCGTTTTTCATGGAGCACGTTTAATTGGACCTGTAATAGCAGGTGTTGCGATTGCCTATCTCGGTCTCCCAGCATGTTTTTATCTTAATGCCTTGAGCTTTACCGCAATAATATTTGCACTGAGCAAGATGAAGGTAAAAAGTAATGTAAGAGAACAATCAAAAGGATTTATAACAGATCTGAGTGAGGGTATAAAATTTATTATCAATAAAAGTGATATTTTTAGAATAATACTTTTGATAGCAGTATTCAGTCTTGTAGGACTCCCTTATGTTGCACTTCTTCCTGCATTTGCTGTTGAAGTACTAAATGCTGGGCCTAAGGGATTTGGCTTTCTTGTAGGTGCAACAGGCGGAGGAGCTTTTCTTGCAGGCTTATTTCTGTCTTATAGAGGTGATATTGAGAACAAACTTCAGTTAATGGCTGTATCAGGCATATGTTTTTCGTTGTTCCTTTTAGTTTTCTCTGTATCTAAATCCTTTTATCTTTCGATTGTTGCACTATTGTTTATAGGGTGGGGAAGCGTGAGTTTTTTTGCGACAGCAAATAGTTTTGTACAGCTTTCTGTTACAGATGACTTGAGAGGAAGGGTGGTCAGCGTATATGCTTTTGTATTTCTTGGATTTGCTCCAATTGGAAACTATCTTATCGGGATACTGGCAGACTCATTAGGAGTAGCTGAAGCAGTTTTCCTTTCATCAATTATATGTATTATTGCCTCTGTAATATTCTCAATAGCATGTATTCGAAAAATATTCCTAAGATTTTCAGAAATGAAAAACACAAAATATTTGTAATAACGGAAAGATAAATATATATAATTGTTGCTGTCCAAAAAATCCAATTTCGTAAAACAAAACCGCTTAAGATAAGGTATTTAGTTAAAATTCATGTATTTTTAAAAATAGATTGCTTATATAACACACCTTAATCCCCTCTAAAAAGAGGGGTGAAGGGGTGTGTAAAAAAGGATATGCAGATTTTTCTAACCCATATTATTCATAAAATTTTTGGCAAATGTAGTATTTGAGCGGATTTAAATTC
>JBNAVX010000050.1:0-17675 GCA_049700155.1 Thermodesulfovibrionales bacterium | reverse complement strand
GCATAGCCCCTCAAAGAAAGTGAAGCCCCGACTTTAGTCGGGGAGCTTCACTTTAAAAGAAAGATTTTATTAGATATAATACTTTTCATAAGTAGGAGACCTATGGAAAATAGTGTTGATATAGCAAGAAAAGTTCTAAGGACAGAAGCAGAGGCAGTGAGTGCCTTAATAGAAAAGCTCGGGGGTAATTTTGAGAAAGCGGTTGATATTATATATCAGAGCAAGGGCAGAGTTGTTGTAACAGGAATGGGCAAGTCGGGTATTGTGGGGAAAAAGATTGCTGCTACTTTGGCTTCGACAGGAACGCCAGCTTTTTTCTTACATCCGGCTGAGGCAATACATGGTGACTTAGGAATGGTAACATCTGATGATATAATTATTGCTATATCAAATAGTGGAGAGACAGAAGAGATAATAGAATTGATACCTTTTCTGAAAAGGTTTAATGTAAAACTTATTTCTATAACTGGCAATCCTGAATCAAGTTTATCAAAATCATCAGATGTTACCCTTGATGTCTCAGTGAAGGAAGAGGCATGTCCTTTCGGGATCGTCCCTACTGCATCTACTACAGCAACTATGGCAATGGGTGATGCTATCGCAGTAGCTTTATTGATGAAGAGGGGATTGAATGAACAGAATTTTGCCTTTTTTCATCCGGGAGGGAGAATTGGGAAAAAGCTTCTTATTAGGGTGAAAGACCTTATGCATACAGGAGAAGAGATACCTGTAGTTAACACAAAAACACCTATGTCGAAGACTGTGATTGAGATGTCTTCAAAGAGGCTCGGCCATACAGTGGTATTGGATGATAGTGGAAAACTTGCAGGAGTAATAACTGATGGCGATTTAAGAAGAGGGATTGAGAAATGGGGTGGTAGGCTTTTTGAAATGACAGCAGGTGAAGTGATGACAAAAAATCCAAAGACAATATCTGAGGATGAACTTGCAGCAAAAGCTTTATCCGTTATGGAGAATTACTCAATAACAGCCTTGATAGTTCCAGATAGAGATGGAAAAGCTATTGGAATAATCCACCTGCATGATATTTTACGAAAAGGGATTGTTTAATTGAGATTAAAAAAAGGAGACACAAAAGAAAAACTTATAAATATTGCTAAGAATATCAAGCTTGTTATTTTTGATGTTGATGGTGTACTGACGGATGGTAGCATCATTCTTGATAATAAAGGGAATGAATTTAAGTTATTTCATGTGCGTGATGGGCATGGGATAAAGATGCTCATTAAAGCAGGAATTACAGTCGCCATGATTACAGGCAGGTATTCAAAGGTCATTGAAAGGAGGGCACTTGAACTCGGAATTAAGGAAGTGTATCAGAAGTGCCATGATAAACGTATAGCTTTCCGTCATTTAATAGAAAAATATTCAGTTGACCCGAAAGAAGTTGCTTATATTGGTGATGATATTGTTGACCTGCCTCTTTTGAAGATGTCAGGATTTTCAGCCTCTGTTGCAGATGGATCTGTGGAGGCAAAGAATGCCTCTAAAATTATAACAAAAAATAGAGGAGGAAGAGGAGCTGTTAGAGAGGTATGCGAGTTTATTCTTAAGGCAAAAGGATTTTGGAAAGATATTATAGATGAATATTCTAAAACTTAATCCTCCAATTATCCTTACATTTAGCAGGATTCTACTTGTACCTATCTTTATACTTATTGTTTATAAACACCCTATAATAGGTGCTATAGTATTCTGCATAGCATCATTGACAGACTTTCTTGATGGTTATCTTGCGAGGCATTTTGGCGAAGTTACAAAATTGGGGATTATTCTTGATCCCATAGCTGATAAACTTCTGATAGTATCTGCTCTAATTGTACTTGTAGATATGCAAAGATTACCTGCATGGATAGTTATAATAATAATCGTGAGAGAATTTCTGGTGACAGGATTAAGAGCTATAGCACTCTCAAAAAATATAATAATTTCTGCTGAAACAGGTGGTAAGATGAAGACAATTTCTCAGATGATCGCTATACTTTGCCTGATTCTGTCAGGAGGCATCATCGATATAGAAATTTATGGTTTCGATCTTTATGACATCGGTTTAATCTTTATCTGGATAGCACTTGCTCTCTCTATTATTTCAGGAGTTCAATATGCCTTCTCCTTCTGGAAAAGAATATGACATGGAGATAACTTAGTGATAAAAATAACTTTCCTAATAATCTCTGCCTTTCTTTTAGGGTCAGTTCCGATTGGTGTCATTATAGCAAAGATGAAAGGAGTTGATCTTAAAAAAGTAGGGAGCGGAAATATAGGAGCTACAAATGTCTTAAGGTCAATGGGTAGATTCCCTGCTTTATTGACCCTTATTGGAGACATGTTTAAAGGAACCTTAGCAGTTATCATGGGTTGGTATTTTGACGTGGGGATACTTTATGAAGGCATTATAGGACTCTCTGCGATTCTCGGACACAATTTTTCTATCTTTTTAAGGTTTAAAGGAGGTAAGGGTGTAGCCACAAGCATGGGAGTCTTGCTCTTTTATTCTCCAGTTACAGCAGTTATTACCTTCATAATATGGTTAGTAGTTGTTCTCAAAACAAAGTACTCGTCATTGGGTGCACTTGTATCTTTTGGGTTTTTACCTCTCAGTATATATATTGTTGATTATAGTCAGGAAAAATTATTTATTGCATTCCTAATCACAGTCTTTATTGTGATACGTCATAAGAATAATATTCAGAGTCTAATGAAAGGCACTGAGAGAAAGATAGGACAGCGCTTATGAAAAGGTTTTTCGTATTTTTTTTCTTTATCCTTTTTAACTCAGCACTTGTGTCAGGAGCTAATCTATATGAAGAACAACTCGATAGGGGACTTGAAAATTCAGATGCTTATTCATATTTTCTTATTGAAAAGTCAAAGGCAGACCCTTCTAATGCAGAAGAGACACTTCTTACTGCAATGAAGTTTTCACCTGATTTACCTGCTGTTTATTTTGAATTGTCAAAAGTTACTTTCTCTTTATCAACACAAGGGATATTCCGGGCATTTGATTATATAGTCAAAGGAATAAGAACATATTCAAAAAACTTCTGGTGGTCTTTTATAGCAGCAGGTTCTTTTTTTATGAGTTTAATAGTGTCTTTTGTGGTCACTATAATTATTATTGTATTGGTTAGGGTTTTTAGGGATATACCACTTCTCTCACACGATGTAATGGAACAGAAGTCAAGTATATTACTTTTCATTATACTTATCTCAGCGATTGCAGGACCTCTTATTTTTATGGGGGATATCTTAATAATACTCGGCCTTTATATGAAAAGAAAAGACAGAGCTGTTGTTTATCTCTATCTTATATTTCTCTTGTTACTTCCTTTAATCTTCAAAGCATCATCAATGTTTTTCACTATCCCTTCCTCTGAAGTTCTGAAGGCAGTTGTTCTTGTAAACGAATCTAAAGATAATAGATATGCCCTTAAAGTCCTGGAGAATAAAAAGGATGATATAGCGTTCTTTTCATATGCACTTGCCTTAAAACGTGAAGGTAGATATGATGAGGCTATAAAGATCTATAACAAACTCGTCTCAAAGAATCCTGACCCTAAAGTTTATATTAATTTAGCAAATTGTTATTTTGCTAAAGGAGAGATCGATATTGCAAAACAATTCTATGAAAGGGCAATTAAGATTAGACCTCTCGTTTCCGGTCTTTATAATCTTAGTCAGGTTTCAAGGATAAGTCTTGACCTTGAAAAAGGAGAGGAGTATTTTCTTTATGCCCAGAGGATTGACAGCGATTCTGTTTCAAAATTTCAATCAATTTTTGGGCATAGTCCAAATAGATTTGTTATTGATGAGGTAATACCCACTTCTGATATTTGGAGATATGCGTTGCACAAAGAAATAAAGGTAACTACTTTTGGTTTGTCGACAATACCTATAAATATCATCCCTTTTGTTGGATTATTCTTTATATCACTTTTCTACTTATTAAATAAACATATTAAACAAAGGGCTTACAAGTGTCGAAAATGTGGAACAATCCTATGTGCAAGGTGTGAAAAAAAGATAGTATGGGGTAATATGTGTCCAGAATGCTTTAAAACCTTGGTAAAACTTCATGAACTTGATGCACGTGAAAGAATAGCAAGGTTGCAATTAGTTTATGAGCATCAGAAAAAAAACAGGAGACTGATGAATTTCTTATCTTTTCTTTTACCTGGCTTTACCCAGATTTATGCTGGTGAAATATTAAAAGGTCTATTATTTTTGTGGATATTTTTATTCTTTTCATCTCTATTAATGGCAAATTCTCTGTTTATGAAAGAAAATCCGTATTATTCGCATACCTTGATTAACTGGATCTATATTTTATTTTTGATGATTATATATTTCACGTCCAATATAATCACAAGGAGGAAGATCTCAAGAGGATGGCTTTAAGAGGTTCTCTAAAAGATTTCGGACTTGCTGATATCCTTCAGTTGATCCATTTTCAGGGGAAGAGTGGAGTACTTACACTTGAGGGAGAAAGAGATAAGGTTAAACTCTTCTTTGTTGAAGGGAATATAGTTGGGGCAATATCAAGGAAAAGGCAGGAAGATGCCAGATTGGGAAAGATACTTCTGAAAAAGGGATTCATAACAGAGGAAGAGTTAAAAGAAGCTATAGAAGAACAGACAAGAACAGGTAAGAAGCTTGGCAGTATCCTTCTTCAGAAAGGTTTTGTTGATAAGGAGCGTATAAAAGATGTTCTGACATCACAGATTACTGAAACAGTTGTTCAGATATTTGGATGGGAAGAGGGTATCTATGAATTCACGCCTCAGGTAATAGCCCTTGATACTGTTGGTGAAAAAGAAGTATCTATAATCCTTGACACACAGCATTTACTTATGGAGGGATTGAGAATACTTGATGAATGGTCTTTACTTGAAGGAAAACTTACACTCGATACAGTATTTGTTAAAAAAGAAGAGATACCCCCTAATCTATCTGAGGAAGAAATGAATATCCTTTCACTCGTGGATGGTGAAAATGACCTCAGCACCATAATAGATATTTCTGGGAAGGATGGATTTGAAGTGGCAACGACCCTTGTAACTCTCATGGAAAAAGGTGTTGTAGAGCCGAAAGGTGCAATTCCTGTTTTAGAAAAACCCCAGCCCGAAGAAAAGAAAATAGCCATCTCACATTCTCTCATCCCATCCTTTATTGTAATTTTATTTATAGTTATTTCAATCTTGGTTGTGTTTTTTATTGGAGTTAATGAAAATAGTAATACTGTAAAAAGATTCCGTGCATCTAATATGATTGAGAATCTTAGATATAGGATAGAAACTTATAGATTTAAGCATAATAAATATCCAGATTCCTTAAATATAATCTTGAACAGATTGGATCCATGGGGAAGACCTTATATTTATTATCTCAGTAATGACACATTTACACTTAAAAGTTCAGGTGCTGATGGTGAAGAAGGAACAGAAGATGACATATACTAAAGATAAAATGGCAAAAAAGGCTGTTGTCCTGTTGAGTGGGGGAATAGATTCATCAACGACACTTGCTATTGCTAAATCTGAAGGTTTTGAGTTGTATGCAATAAGTTTTGATTATAATCAAAGGCATAGAAGAGAACTGGATTCAGCAAGGATGGTTGCCTTAACACTCGGTGTAAAAAAACATCTTATCATAAAGTTTGATATGCGAGTAATTGGGGGGTCAGCCCTTACCTCAGAGATAGAAGTACCTAAAAACATGTCACTCGCCACTCACCGTTCACTATTGATTCCTGTTACCTATGTTCCCGCCCGTAATACAATATTTCTTTCTTTTGCACTTGGTTGGGCAGAAGTTCTTGGGGCTGAAGACATTTATTTTGGAGCAAATGCAATTGACTATAGTGGTTATCCTGATTGCAGAAAAGAATATATCGAGGCTTTCGAAGAGCTGGCAAATCTTGCAACAAAGGCTTCTGTTGAGGGTAAGATTAAATTTAGAATAAATGCACCCCTTATATCTTTGAAAAAATCAGATATTATAAAAAGAGGGATTGAACTCGGACTTGACTATTCTCTTACGTGGAGCTGTTATGACCCACAAACTAAAAAAAATAAAAAATTAAAACTTATAACCCAAAATTATAAAAAAAGAAACTCTACACACCAGACTCTGAATTCTAAAATTATACCCTGCGGAAGATGCGATAGTTGTATATTCAGGGAAAAGGGTTTTAAAGAAGCAGGTATAAGAGATCCTTTGCTTGAGTTATATAAATGAAAATATTATATCAATGGTAAAAAAGCTGATAATAGATTTTGATGAGATCCAGAAAGCTATGGAAGATATTGCAAGAGATTCTTTTGATTATTTCTTTGACCTAAGAACAGGTGAGGTAATTACCATTTCTGAGGAGATCCTGAATGAGACAAGAGAAAGGCTTACAGATGGTGATTTCGAAGATTTAGGGGATGATATTGAATATATAGAATTTGCTGAAGAACCTGACCTCCCATATTGGATGGAAGATGAGGTGGAGCTGGCACTTGATGTACTTTTAAACGAAGGAAATAGGTATGTTCAGATACCTGAAAGAGATTCAGGTGAGGCATATATTACAATGATCGAGTTCATTAAAACTGTTAGAGACCCGCTCCTTAAAGAAGAATTAACAGTTGCAATCAATGGAAAAGGTGCATTCAAGAAATTTAAGAATATCTTGCTGGAATATCCTAAAGAAAGGAAGAGATGGCATGCCTTTAATGCGAAGACAATGAAGAATGTAATTAAAGATTGGTTAATCTCTTTAGGAATAAAACCTGAGCAAATATGTTTAAAAAAGAAAAAGGGGGAGGGAAGATATGTCAGAAAAGTTGAGTTATGAAGAGTTTATCAGGAAGGCAATAGTCAGTTTACGCAAAGAAGGATATAAAGGTATCCATTCTGTATATTCTGGCTTTAATAATGCATTTAGAAAATATTTTAATGATGAAAACCCTGTTGAGATTACGAACAAGTTAGCAAAGGAAGGAAAAATTGTAGTGAGACCTGTTAGAGGAGGAGTCATGCTATATCTCCCAGAAGAAGTTCCTTCTATAAGAAACACCGCAGATGAGGCTTTAAAAAAGATGGGTTTATTTGATGGATGAATTATATTTTATTGTAAGGATATAATATTACAATAATTTCTTTTTTAGGTGTTTAAGGTGCCAGTAAAAATTGCTATAGGTTGCCATAATTATCTTTTTGGAGAAGGAATTAAGAGAATTCTTGACGAAGAGAAGGGGATAAGTGTCATCGGCATCTTTAATGAAAGTAAAGATATAATGGAAATTGCAAAAATGAGCCCTGACATTGTTTTGCTCGACTTCAATTTATTTAGAAATCTTTCTGAAGATTTTTTGATAGACCCAAAGATAAAGATACTCCTTATGGGTGATGAGACATTATATTCAGTATCTGATAATCGTTTAGTCAGTCTGATCTCAAAAGGAGTTGTTGGAATCCTTCCGCCAGGGTCAGATTCTTATCTTCTTAAAAAGGCAATAAAAGCAGTCAATTCAGGAGAGTTATGGTTGGACCGTAAGACAATGAGTAGTATCCTTTCTTCGGAAAGTCTTTTTAGAAAGGGTGAGATAAGCCTTACAGAGACTGAAAAAGAGATAGTTTCCCTTATTTGTCAGGGATATAGAAATAAAGAGATAGCCCAGAAATTAGATGTTAGCGAGCAGACAGTAAAATCACACTGCAATAGAATTTTTAAAAAAGTTGGAGTATCAGATAGGCTACAACTCGCCCTTTATATATATAAGACCTGGCCTGATTGGTCCCACATAAAACGCTAAATTAACCCTGCAACTTTAGTTTCAAAAAAAATCAAACCTTTTCTTCATTGACAAAGCAGTTTAGAAGATTGAAAATGTGTATAAAGGAGACAGTTTATTTAAAAATTAATTTTATGAAAAGTGTTGGGTTCTCAGTCCAGTTACTTTATATAAAGTTTTACTCCTTAATTCGCAATCTGTTACAAGCGAGAGAGCCATGCAAAGTCTTTCAAATCCATACCTTTCATGTAGCTCTCTTAAGAAACCTTCTCTTTCCTTTGAACTGCTTCTGTTCCATGCCTCCATTATCAGGTTCGTCTTCTTTTCCATATATTTCTCACCTCGAAAAAAATTGGATATCTGAAGTAATAATTAAGCAAAAATCATTCCAGCGTGATATACTTGAAGTCAATACTTATATTAAAGTTACTACACTGATATTCTTAACCTTCGTTGACTTAACTGGAATATTCATTATAGACTATAAAAAATATATAAATATTTACCTTTAACAAATTTAAAGATGCCACCCAGGATTTCAAATAAAGTTCAGTTCTCTTTTAAGGTAGATAAAGCCTTAAAAATAAACTCATGGAGTGATGAACTTGAGATAATCTACGGAAAATCTATTGCTGAAGTTCAAGGCCTTCCATACTATAAGATTATTCCAAGAATAGACCATAAGAATAAAGACGCTGTTATGCAGGTCTTGAAGACCGGGAGACCAATAAACCTGAAAGGAAACTATACTACGTGTTTTTGTAGAGATAGTAAGACCTCTATTCAAATAACTCCCCTCAAAAATGAATCTGGAAAAGTAAACGGTGCAAGTATTGCTATAAGTACCTTCCCTAGCTGTGCAATCTGGAGGAAACTCAAACAATCACAGAGATTAATGGACATCGGTAAGATTGCTGCGACCTTTGCCCATGGTGTCAGGAATCCCTTAAATGCTATAAAAGGAGCTGTTGTATATCTCAGGGAAAAATATGCAACTGAAGGAAAGTTGCTTGAGTTTACAAAGATAATAGAAGAAGAGATTTCACGACTTGATAATTTTATTGCTAAATTTCTGAGTCCTTCTTTTTCTGAAAAAAGTTTGGCTGAAACAGATATAAATTCAGTTTTAAAAAAGGTTGAAGTTCTGACTTCTTTACAAGCACAGTCTCGGAAAATTGAGACGAAATTTGAATATGGATGCACATTTCCTGTCGCAATAAACTCATTTCATCTTGGACATGCAATCCTTAATATTATCAACAATGCTATAGAAGCTATGCCTAATGGTGGAAGGCTAATGGTAAGAACTCAATCTGAAAACCGCTCTGGTATTGATTTTGCTTTAATTGAGGTCTCAGATAGTGGTCCGGGGATGTCTTCAGATAGAAATGGTGAGATGATAATGCATTCAAGGGTTAAAGGGAAGGGATTGGGATTGTTTATCACCCGGGAAATTCTTCGCTCTTGCGGAGGTCATTTAGAAATAAGGAGTAAAAAGGGGGTAGGAACTGTGGTGAAGATGTATGTTCCTATAAATAGAAATGGTTGATATTAAAAGCGGAAAAATCTTACTTGTTGATGATGAGCCAAATGCCCTTAAGGTATTATCTGCAATCCTTTCAGATGCAGGTTATGACATTATTGAGTCCCAGAATGGCGAAAGGGCAATAAAGATTATATCAAAGACAGATGTTGATGTGGTGATTACAGACCTTAAGATGCCTGGAACTGACGGCATGCAATTATTTGATTACCTTATCGAAAATTATCCAGATATACCTGTTATATTTCTTACAGCATATGGAACTATCGAGTCTGCTGTTAATGCTATGACTCGAGGTGCTTTTTATTATTTCATTAAACCACCTGACTATTTAAAATTGAAGAGTATTATTGCAAAAGCAGTTGAGCAGAGGTATTTAAAGAAAGAACTTGAAAGTCTTAAAAAGAGGCTCTCCGGTGAAGAAAATACAATTCGCATTATTGGCAATACGCCACAGATGATAAAGATCTTCGATGCTATTGAGGCTGTAAAAGATTCAGCAAGTAGTGTATTAATATACGGTGAGACTGGAACCGGAAAAGAACTTGTAGCGAGAACACTTCACTACTCGAGTTCCAGAAAAGATAAACCTTTTATCGTTGTTAACTGTGCAGCTATTCCGAGAGAACTTATGGAATCAGAGCTTTTTGGTTATGAAAAAGGCGCTTTTACAGGAGCTATTGCAAGGAGGATTGGAAAGATTGAAGAGGCATCTGGTGGAACACTATTCTTTGATGAGATTGGCGAGTTGGAGCTTTCTTTACAGGCAAAACTGCTAAGGGTTTTACAGGAAAACGAGATTGAAAGGCTCGGGAGTAACAAGAAGATAAAGGTAAACTTCCGACTCATATCTTCTACAAACAGGGACCTTAAAAAGATGGTGGAGTCACATACTTTTAGAGAAGACCTTTTTTATAGAGTGAATGTTATCCAGTTGAATCTTCCGCCTTTAAGAGAGAGGGCAACAGATATTCCATTACTTGTAGCGGAATTTGTAAAAGAGTTCTGTGTAAGGGAAAAGAAAGCGCTTACAGTTTCAGATGATGTGATGAAGATATTCCAGAGCTATCACTGGCCTGGGAATGTGAGGCAACTTAAGAATGTTATTGAGAGAGCCGTGGTCCTTGCAAAAGGAAGGGTGATTACACTGAAAGAGCTACCTGATGAATTTCTCACTCTTCAGGAGTCAGCAGGTAATTTTTCGAAGAGGACATTGAAAGATTTAGAGATTCAAGCTATTAAGGATGCACTGAGAGAATGTAAAGGAAATAAGTCGAAAGCTGCAAGGACACTTGGTATATCAAGAAAGGCATTCTATAAAAGGCTTAAGGAATTCCAGTTAGTATAATCGTATCTTTTAGGAACATGTAAGAACAATCATTGTTTCTAATGGATACAATAAAGAATCTATATCATAGTTTTCCTGAATACCTTTTCGAATGCATTGACAATGTCTGGGTCATATATGGTTCCTGAGTTTGTTTTAATCTCTTTAAGAGCCTCTTCTGGTGAAAAATATTTCCCATAGACCCTGTCTGCAGTCATTGCACAATATGAATCAACTACTGATAAGACTCGAGAGATCAGAGGGATTTCTTTACCCTTTAGCCCTTCAGGATAACCTTTTCCGTCGTATCTCTCATGGTGATGGAGAATCGCCTTTTTTAGGTCGTCAGAAAACTCAAAACTCCTTAACAGGGAGATTGTGTTATAAGGATGAGTTCTTAAGGCTTGCATTTCTGAAGTTGAAAGTGTCTTTTTTCTTAAGATACTTTCATTGATAAGGACGATACCGAGGTCATAAATCATCGAGACATATAATGCTTTTTTCTTTTCCTCTTCATCTACACCAAGTTCTTCCATAATCTTTAAAACAAGCTCAGGAAAAACCGTCTTCTTTTTATGATAATTCTTGACTGCGCCCAATAGATTTTCAAAAGAAGAGAGGAATTGAATTATGTCATCCTCTTTGAATGACCCTGAATAGAGCTTTTCAAGAAAATTTGATATTCTTTCTCCAAAAGCAGATGCTATATAAAGGTCTTTTTTTGTAAAAGGTTCTGCGGTCTTTTTATTATTCAGGTTCATTACGCCTATTACCCTGTCCTGTATTTTTAAAGGAAGTGATAGGAGTGATTTTGTATTATATTGAAGCATGCTTTTTCGTTTGAACCATGGTTCATCTTCTATATCTTCTATAAGGAGAGGTTTACCTTCAATTGCTACCATTCCAGCAATTTGTTCACCAAACTTGATTCGGGTCCTTTTCACTATATCATTACTTATACCCCTTGCTCCTTTTATTGTGAGCTCCCCGGTAATTTCATCACCAAGCATAATAGAACATGTATTAAGATCAAGTAATTCAGTTATAAACTCGACAAACATATCCATAGTCATATTGACAGTGGTCTCTAATTTTTCTCTCGCACTCTTTGGAATTGTAAGAGAAACAGTAAATGTGTTGTCTTTATTACTGACTTCAAATCCCCATCCATGAGCCTCTGCAACTCTTTTTGCAAGATATAACCTGATCTTGTCATCAAGCTGTTCTGTAAAAAAGATATATTTTGAATTAAAAAAGAATGACAGGTCTTCTTCGGGTATTCTCCTTGATATTGATAAGTCTACTCTTATGACATCATCTTCTTTAACATTTATATTTATAGAATCACCATTTTCGAGATAATAGGATAGTCCTTCTATAAAGTTTATAAACATCTGAGTAATTCTTGTTTTGTCTCCTACAATCTCATAGAGTCCTTTTTCGATATCTATTCTGAATTTGAGATTCTTTTTTGTAAAGATGATATTAAGTGTTTTTGAATCTGAAACTTCTTTTAGAAGTGTATCAAGATTTATCAAGGATTTTTTGATGGCTGTTGCCTCATTTTCGAGTCTAAGAAAATCAAGGAGATTATCTACTATGGAAGTAAGACCAATAGTCTCTTTAAAGATGATATCATAAAATTCTTTTTGTTTACTTTTCTTTATCTTTTCTGACTGCTGCAAGAAATATATAGCACCTTTTATCGCATTGAGCGGAGAACGGAGTTCATGAGAAATTCGCGTAATGAATTCTGTTTTATCTATATCGGCATCAATGAGTTTTCTATTAATTTCCTCAAGCTCGTTAGCCTTTGTCTTTAGTTGATTCATAAGAAATGCATTTTCGATAGCTATAGCAGCCTGATCTGAAATAACCCTCAAGAGATTAAATTCATCTTCTGTAAAAGGAGTGCCATCTTTTTTATCATTAATATTTATAACTCCGAGTACCCTGTCTCTGCTTATCATTGGACATGAAATAAAAGATTTAGTTTTATACCTGTCTCTCTTTTTCTTTTTAAATCTTTCATCTTTGTCTATATCCTCTACAAGCACAGGTGTTCGATCCTGTGCAACCACTCCAGCAATCCCTTCTCCTATTTTAATCTTGTAAGATTCTATAAAGAGCATTTCAAAACCCCTTGCAGCGAGTATATATAATTCATCTCTCTCATTCAGTAACATCAAAGAGCCTTTTTCTGCATTTGTATATTCGATTGCACGGTCAAGTAAAAAATTTGCTAAAGCATTAATATCGCTCGTTGCTGCAATAAGATGGCAGACCTCTTGCAAGATTGACAGTTTTTTATTTAGAAGCTGTTTTTCCATCATTAGAAATCTCTTTCCTGAAGGTCATAATGGTTTTAAAATAATTCTCAAAATTATAGTTGCTATTATACTTATTTGGTGTATTAATTTTCAAAATGAGTTGAAAGGGATGTAAACTTTAGTTTAAGAAAATCTTCAAACCATTTCTTGATTGACAAACATCTCTCTATGCTGTTATTTTAAGCAAGTCAGTATGAGTTCATGAGAAGATTAAATAAGGGGTATTTATGTTGAGAATTCCTTGTCCGAAATGCAAGGATATTTCATATACTTCGGATGTAGAATCCTTTAAGCCATGTCCTGTCTGTGGTTTTATATTTAGCGGTAAGTATGGTCCTGATAGAAGGACTGAGTTACGTGTAGAAAGAGAGGTCCCTTTTATTTTTTCCTTTAGAGGTCAGGATTTTAAGGCAAACACTATTGATTTTTCTGAAAAAGGCATAGGTATAAAGATACATGGCAAGACATCTGTAACTATCGGAGATGTATTGAGTTTTACAGTAGAAGATCGTAAGATTACAGCAAAAGTTACTTGGGTTAAAAGGGTAAATGACAACTCTCTTGCTGGACTTTCAAGGTTAAATTAATACCCAAATGCATCTAAGAGATGCAATCTTTAATACAATTGTTTCTATCTGAAACATTATAATGTGATAGTTTAACCACGCCTTATTTTTAAAAGAAATAGGATATATTATCCATAACTGCTTTAAAGTATTAAGTTTTTATTTTATAAAAACCTATATCATCTTTTGTCCTTTCTAAAGTTAAAACAGGTATGAACATTGCTTTAATAAAAATGGGGGAGGGAATATAAGATTGTATTTGGATGGTTTTCAATTGTGATTTTTATGGTATAACTTAATATCTGGCATTTTCATAGAGGAAGTGAATGAGAAAGGTATTGATCATAGATGAAGGTAGTTTTTCACGCATATGTTCAGCCCTTCTTCAAGAAGATGGACATAAGACAGAGATAATGGAAGACATAGGTAGTTTTCAGTCAGTGACTGATGATAAAGAATTCAGTCTATTAATAACAAGTTATCCATTCTGTCATTCTCTATTTGAAAAGATAAAGAAGACGAGACTACCCACTATAGTTTTAACTGACCATCTTAACAAGACCCTTATAGATTTTCTTGAAGGATGCAAGAATTCTTATTGCATGGTAAAGCCCCTTGACTATCAAAAGTTCAGGTCAATTGTTAAACAGATTGTGAAAGGTGAAAGACCTAATGAAGGGTTAAATATCCTGTAGATTAACAGATCGGTTTAATTCCCTCTGTAAGAAAGTGTGAGCTTAGATGGATGAATTTGTTCTTAAGGACTTTTATCTCACCGTCTTTTTGCCATTTATCAAGCATTCTTGTAACAGTTTCTCTCGTCATCCCGGTCATTTCTGCTATTTCCTGATGTGTAAGTTTGATATTTAATGTTATCCCCTCGTCTGTTTTTTCACCATATCTGTCAGATAACATTAAAAATAATATCTTTATCCTCTGTGACGCATTTTTGAGGTTTAATAACTGGATTTTTTCCCATGCATCACGTAACCGAGAACATAATATAAGTAATAAATTATCTAATATTTTCATCTGCGTCCTTATTAGTGTAAAGAACTCTTTTCTCGAGATAATCGCTACAGAAGAGTCTTCCATAGCTACTACTGTTGCAGGAGATGTCTTACCGTCAATGAGTGACATTTCTCCAAAGAATTCACCTGAATGGTGCATAGCAAGGAGGATCTCCTTGCCATCTTCTGTGCTCTGTGTAACCTTAATCTTTCCATTTAAGATAATGTACATATATTCAGTTGTATCTTCTTCAAAGAGGATTACCTCATGTTTTTTATATTTCTTTAAAGAAAGTTTATCCTTAATCTGATATAATTCATCATCTGTCAAAGAAGTGAATAATTGAATCTTTTTTAAATGTTCAATTTCATTCTTTAACATATATCAATACCCCAATCAGCAGAACATGATTTTTTTCTCTTATATCATACTTTTTCTCTATTTTTTTGTAAACTCTTTTTCGCATAAAGGTTATTTTAAAACTTTACTTACTGGACTATATTGAGTTGAATAGGTTGGTCATATAATTTAATCTATAAAATTGAATATGCCATTTTTTGTTGTCCATGAACACCATGCAAGGAGGCTTCATTTTGATCTGAGGCTTGAGATGGAAGGCGTACTGAAATCATGGGCAATCCCTAAAGGACCTTCTTTAAACCCAAGAGAAAAGCGTCTTGCAATTATGGTTGAAGACCATCCAATTGAATATGGAGATTTTGAGGGTATAATACCCGAAGGGATGTATGGTGCAGGTGCTGTCGTTATATGGGATAAGGGTGTATTTGATATAAAAGAGGGAAGTATCAATAAGGGAAGATTAACTATCGTTTTTTATGGAAAGAAGCTCAAGGGGGCTTTTGACCTTATTCGCTTTAGACGAACTTTGGTAAGAGATAATGAATGGCTTTTGATAAAAAAGGCTGATGAATATGCTGATTATTCCTTTAAATTAAAGACTGTACTTAAAGAGGAGAAATGATTAATGAAGATACTACTATAATTAAACAGGAGAAGAATAATTTGCTATGCCTCTTCTTAAAATAAAAAATCTTAATGTCTTTTTTCGTGCGACAAAAAGTTCAATAAAAGTCCTGTCAGAGATAAGCCTTCAGATAGAAGAAGGTGAAGCATTTGGTCTTGTTGGAGAAAGTGGATGCGGGAAAACTCTGACAGCCCTTTCTATTATGGGAATACTTCCACAGGGTGCTTATGCTGAGGGCGAGATAATATTCAAAGGCAATAACCTGCTCAAGCTTGACAAAGAGTCAATGAGGAGGTTGAGAGGGAAAGAACTCTCGATGATATTTCAGGAACCAATGACTTCTCTGAACCCTGTCCTTACTGTTGGTCATCAAGTAGCAGAGGTTCTTATGACACATCTGGGATTATCAAAAAAAGAGGCGATGAATCATACAGTGGAACTCTTCAGGGCAGTCAGGATACCTTCTCCAGAAACAAGGATTAAAGAATATCCTCACCAGATGTCAGGGGGAATGAGACAGAGGGTCATGATAGCCATGGCAATAGCATGTAAACCGTCTCTCCTTATTGCTGATGAACCTACAACAGCACTTGATGTGACAATTCAGGCTCAGATGCTTGACCTTATTCAGAGTCTAAGAAAAGAAATGAAGATGGCTATTCTTCTTATAACTCATGACCTTGGCATCATAGCAGAAAATGTAAAAAGGGTTGCCATAATGTATGCAGGAAGATTGATGGAGATGATGGGAATAGAGGAGCTTTTTAAAAATCCAAGACATCCATATACCATAGGATTACTGGAGTCTCTTCCGAGGGAGAAAGGTTCACCTTTAATACCTATCCCTGGTATTGTTCCAGAACCATATAAGCTTCCACCCGGCTGTAAGTTTTCAAACAGGTGTAGGTTTTCAATACCTGAATGTAAAGAAAAAGAACCTGACCTTGTCCTGCTTTCGAATTCCAAATTCCAAATTCCGAATTCTGAGCATTTGGTTCGTTGTGTCAGGGCAGAGGAGATAAGTTGGAGATACTGAAGGTAATTTCTCTCAGAAAATATTTTTATATCAGAAAAGAATTCATGAGCAAACCATTACCTTTGAAAGCAGTAGATGGCATAGATTTTTTTGTTGGTGAAGACAAGATTTTTGCCCTTGTGGGTGAGAGTGGATGTGGAAAATCAACGGTTGCAAGGTTAGTATTAGGTCTTATACAACCTACTTCGGGTCAGATCCTCTTTAAGGGTAAAAATATTTTTGAGTTGAATGGAAGTGATCTAAAAACATTCAGAAAATCAGTTCAGATGATATTTCAAGACCCTTTTGCATCTCTTAACCCGAGAAAAAACATTCTGGATACTGTTTCAGAGCCACTGAAGATCCATAAGATTGTTAAAAAGGAAGGAATAAAGCAGAGGGTTAAGGAACTTCTCGATAAAGTTGGTCTCGGTTCTGATTTACTATACCGTTACCCTCATGAATTAAGTGGAGGACAAAGACAGAGGGTATGTATAGCAAGGGCACTTGCTGTATCTCCTAAATTAATCGTAGCTGATGAGCCTCTTTCTGCACTTGATGTCTCTATACAGGCACAGATATTAAATCTACTTCAAGAATTAAAAAGAGAATACAGGCTATCCTTTCTTTTCATAAGTCATGACCTAAAAGTAGTGCATTATTTCAGCGACACAGTTGGTGTCATGTATCTTGGAAAGATAGTTGAATTTGCAAAAACTGAGGAACTATTCAAGGAGCCTTTCCATCCCTATACAGAAATGCTACTTTTATCAGCCCCTGTTATTCCTCCAACTGATTCTTCTACTCATGTCTCACGCCTTATGCCTCACGCATCAAACATTATAAAGGGCGAAGTGCCAAGCCCTATAGAAGTTCCTCATGGATGTCCTTTTCATCCAAGGTGCCCGAAGAAGTTTGAGCCATGCGATCAAATAATACCTCAATTGAGACAGGTAAAAGGCAGGCTTGTCTCATGTCACCTGTTTTAAACTTCAATGTTTATCATTGCTGTCCAGTGAATCTATTTTCATAAAACAAACCTAACACACCCCTTAATCCCCTCTTAATAGAGGGGATAATAAAGGGAATTCATTCT
>JBNAVX010000049.1:14146-17698 GCA_049700155.1 Thermodesulfovibrionales bacterium | reverse complement strand
TGAAAGAATGTGTTCGTGCTGAACTGGGAGATAAAAAGTTGTTCCTTATTTCTAATAGAGAACCATATATGCATGTTAAAGAAGGGAGCAATTTTAAATGTATTGTTCCTGCTGGTGGCCTTGTCACTGCACTTGATCCTGTAATGCGGATATGTGATGGGATATGGATTGCTCATGGTAGTGGTAACGGTGACCGTGAGTTTGTGGATAATAATGACCAAGTGCGTGTTCCACCTGAAAACCCATCTTATACACTTAAAAGAATATGGCTTACAAAAGAGGAAGAAGATGGTTACTATTACGGTTTTTCTAACGAAGGTATATGGCCACTCTGCCACATTACTCACACCCGTCCTGTTTTCCGATTGGAGGATTGGGTTAATTATCAGAAGGTGAATGAAAAATTTGCAGAGGCATTGTTAAAGGAGATTTCTGATGAAGAAGCACCTCTTGTTCTGATTCAGGACTATCACCTTGCGCTTCTTCCATTTCTGGTCAAAAAGAAAAGGCCTGATGTTAGGGTTGCACTCTTCTGGCATATACCCTGGCCTAATCCAGAGGCTTTTGGAATCTGTCCCTGGCGTCAGGAGATACTTATCGGGATGCTTGGAGCAGACCTTATGGGCTTCCAGATACAGTTTTTTGCAACAATTTTTTAGATACTGTTGATAGATTCCTTGAATCAAGGATTGATTGGGAACAATTCTTAATAGAAAGGGCTGGACATACTACATATGTAAGACCTTTTCCAATAAGCGTAGGTTTTGAAGGTTTTTTAGGTAATCTTAATTTAGATCAGACAAAAGAGGGACTAAAAGAAAGCATATTGAAGGATATAGATGTATCAGCAGAATATATAGGTGTTGGAGTTGACCGTATAGATTATACAAAAGGAATTCCAGAACGTTTCAGAGCTATAGAGAGGTTTCTTGAAAAATATCCAGATTTTATCGGAAAGTTTACATTTATAGAACTTGCTGCCCCAAGCAGAACACATATCAAAAGGTACAGGGAATTAATAACAGAGGTGGAAGAGATGGTGGACAAGATTAACTGGCGTTTTCAGACTAAAGGATGGAGACCTATTGTATTTCTTAAGGCACATCACAGTCATGAGGAGATTTATAAATTTTATAAGATTGCAGACATTTGTATGGTTACATCTCTTCATGATGGAATGAATCTTGTTGCTAAAGAGTTTGTATCTGCACGCAGAGATGAAGACGGCGTGTTGATTCTCAGTCAATTTACAGGTGCTTCAAGAGAGCTTAGGGATGCTATTATTATAAATCCTTATGATATAGAGGAGATGGCAGATGCTATATACATTTCACTCACTATGGAACCTCAGGAAAGGTCTGAAAGAATGAAGAGAATGCAAGCAATTGTAAGAGACCATAATATTTATCGCTGGGCAGGGAATTTAATTACAACACTTGCAAGGTTAAGGCCAGAAACTCCAAATGAAAAAGCATAACAGGACCTCTCCTCCATATTATTTCTTTGGGAAAGATTATTTATCCGATTTGTTAAAATCTAAAAGAAAGATAGCATTATTCTTAGATTTTGATGGTACATTGGTACCTATTCAGAAGAATCCGTCAAAATGTACCTTATCGCATAAGTTAAAAAGACATTTGGAGTTAATGAGAGACTCCAAGAATTGTTATTTAACTATATTGAGTGGTAGGTCATTAAAAGATATAAAACAGAGGATAGACATTAAAAAAATTTATTATGGTGGCAACCACGGGTTAGACATATCCGGACCTAATCTTAGATATAAACATCCTAAAGCTGTATCTGTAAAAAAGGTTATAAATCAGATAAGACAGAAATTGAAGGAAGAAATTAAAGACATTGACGGTGCATGGCTTGAGGATAAAAAATTTACATTTAGCCTTCATTTCCGCAGTGTTAAAACAGAGGACATACTGCGTTTAGAAAAGATTTTTAATAATGTTGTTAATAAATATTCAGATAAAAAGTTATTGTCTGTAATTAAAGGAAAGAAAGTATTAGAATTGTTGCCAGATATGACATGGGATAAAGGTAAAGCTGTTTTATGGTTTTTACAAAGATTTAATGATAAATGTTTACCCATATATGTCGGCGATGACAAGACCGATGAGACTGCTTTCAAGGCACTTTATTTGAAAGGTGTAACCGTAAGGATTGGAAAGTCAAAAAGGAGCTCTGCTGTATATTATCTTAAAGGTTATTGGGAGATTACTAAGTTTTTGAAACAAGTATATGAGTTTATAGAAAAATGAAAATAAAAGAAAAGACTAAAGAAATAGTTTTCTATCTTCAGACCTCTGAAACTCTTTTCCTGTTATTTTTTTCTGTAGTAGTAGGTGTGGGCTCTGGTTTTGGGGCTATTATCTTCCGATGGCTTATAAACAGTTTTAAATTTATATTTTTTGAACAAGGATATAATTTTCTTCAGTTTTTGGGAATGTATTATGTAATCCTTATTCCAGCAAGCGATGGCTTAATTGTAGGTCCCTTAATCTATCTATTTGCAAGAGAGGCAAAGGTCCATGGTGTACCCGAGGTTATGTTAGCAGTTGCTGCATTAGGTGGTAAAATCAGACCAAGAGTGGCAATTATTAAGGCATTAGCTTCTTCCATATGTATAGGGTCTGGGGGTTCAGTCGGCAGGGAAGGACCTATTGTTCAGATCGGCTCTGCTTTGGGCTCAAGTCTGGGGCAAGTATTTAAGCTGTCAGAAGAGAAAATAAAGATATTAGTTGCATGCGGGGCAGCAGGTGGAATTGCTGCTACCTTTAATGCACCTATAGCAGGTATATTCTTTGCTCTTGAAGTTATTTTAGGAGATTATGCCCTGAGATTCTTTTCCTCTGTAGTTCTCTCTTCAGTGACTGCAACAGTAATATCTAGATCTTTTCTGGGTGATCATCCAGCTTTTATGGTTCCTCAATATGAATTACTAAGTATATGGGAAATCCCTCTTTACTTTATATTTGGTTTTTTTTCTGCTTTTACAGCCCTCCTGTTTATAAAATCTCTCTATAAATGTGAAGACATATTTGATTCTTGGAAGATAGCTGAATATATAAAGCCTGTATTTGGTGGATTAATCATTGGATTAATAGGTCTTTTTTTCCTCAGATCTTTGGAGTTGGCTATGAGTCTATAGAATTAGCTTTGTATGGAAAGATTACATTCTGGTTAGTTGTTACTCTCGTTTTTGTAAAAATTATAGCAACTTCTTTGACTATTGGTTCAGGCGGTTCAGGTGGGGTTTTTGCTCCATCCCTATTTATTGGAGCTATGTTAGGAGAATCATACGGTAAACTTACTCAATTTTTGTTCCCTGAATATGCTATCCCAAGTGGTGCATGTGCCTTAGTGGGTATGGGATCAGTTTTTGCAGGAGCATCTCATGCCCCAATTTAAGCTATCCTCATTATGTTTGAGATGACCTGAAATTATAAGATCATACTTCCTCTAATGATAACCTGTATCACCTCAACCTTAGTAGTCAGGCGTTTTACAAGAGAATCAGATGAAGATCTGAAAACAGCA
>JBNAVX010000049.1:0-14046 GCA_049700155.1 Thermodesulfovibrionales bacterium | reverse complement strand
GCTTATGTTACCATAACAATCATGGAATTTGAATTTTTAAAATCTTTAGAAGTTATTTTTGCTGCATATGCATTAGTAATACTTATTCTCTATAGACTAAAAATCCCATCTCTCGTGGGTTTCATCATTGCTGTATTTATAATTGGTCCTTACGGTATTGGTATAGTCAAAGAGATTCGAATTGCTAAAGGAATTAGAGACAGAGTCATATAAGCCCTATAAATAAATTTATACAACTAAATGATTTTGAGGTATACAAAATGCTTCTCTGGGTTGGATTTATAGTCTGCACCTCTATAATTTTTTACTCAGGTGTAAAACTTTCAAAATATGGAGATATTATTGCTGAGAAGACAGGTCTTGGAAGGGTATGGATAGGTGTTGTGCTTATGGCATCTGTCACATCTCTTCCTGAGCTTGTTACAGGAATAAGCTCTGTTACCTATGCTGGAGTTCCAGATATCGCTGTGGGTGATGTCCTGGGAAGCTGTGTATTTAATATGCTTATCATTGCCATACTTGATGGTTCCTACAGTATCATGCCGATATCAGCAAAAGCTCATCATGGAAATATACTTTCCGCAGGTTTCAGTACACTCCTTCTTAGCATGGTTGCGACAGTCCTATTTCTGGGTAATCGCCTTATGCCATTAGGTTGGATAGGACCTTATAGTTTAATGTTTATAATTATCTATTTCATTGCGATAAGATTGGTCTTCTCTTATGAGAAGAAACAAATCTCTGCCTTTGTAAAGGGGAAGGCTATTGACTTGAGATATAAAGAAATCCCTATAAAAAAAGCCATTGTCAATTACTGCATCAATGCTATCATTGTCATTATTGCTGCTACTTTCTTGCCAACAATTGGAAGAGGTATAGCAGATACAACAGGACTTGGACAAACCTTTGTTGGGAATATTTTTATAGCGATTTCGACGTCTCTTCCAGAAGTGGTAGTCTCCATTTCTTCTGTTAAGATGGACGCTGTAGACCTTGCAGTTGGCAACCTTTTCGGTAGCAATTTATTTAATATTCTCATCCTTGCCATTGATGATATCTTTTTCATTAAAGGACCCATTATTTCGTTTGTCAATTTGACCCATATAATCTCTGCTTTGTCAGCCATTGGCATGACGACCATTGCTATTATTGGATTGACCTATAGGGCTGAAAAGAAGAAGCTATTTTTAGCATGGGATTCAATCGGGATATTGCTTGTTTATATACTTAATCTCATGCTGCTATATAAAATGAAATAGCTATGTTTACTGAAGTTGTACTCTTGGATGCCCGAAACCTCTAAATTGTGTGTAAGGTTTAATATTTTGGTGAAAGAGAACTAATATTCCCTATGTTGTGCTTGAGATGAACAGTGATACAGTTAGAGAAATGAAGAAAAAAGGAGAACCTATATATTATGGTGATGGGACTAGTAAAGAGATATTGCATAGGTTGAATATCTCAAAGGCGAAGCTGTTGGTTATCGCTATATCAGACCCTATTTCTACAAGGAGTATTGTAGCTATAGCACGAAAAGAAAACCCTTATATATATAATTGTCAGAACAAGATATCTTGCCGAGGTTGATGATCTTAAAAGTCTCGGGGTAAATGAGGTAATCCCTGAGGAATTTGAGACTTCTGTAGAAGTCCCTATGAAAGAACCTAATATCCCAATAACATGGCATATGAATAGGGATATATTCAACCCATAAGGCTCATCTTCTAACAGTTTATTTTTAATATTAAAAGAAAAAATCTGGACAAAGAAAGATTATTTTTGTTGATTTATTAATCAAATGCTATAATAAGCAAAAATTTTTATAAAGACATTTTTAAAGATTCTAAGGGACTGAAGTGAAGATTTTTAGAATTGCACTTGCACAAATAAATCCTACAGTTGGAGATCTTGAGGGAAATGCCTCAAAGATTATCCATTATGTTAATGAAGCTGAGAAGTCTGGTGCTCGGATTGTTGCATTTCCAGAACTTTCAATAACAGGTTATCCTCCTGAAGATCTTCTTCTCAAACCAAAGTTTATAGATGATAATCTAAAGGCACTCGAAAAGGTTAAAAAAAATGTAAAAAATATTATTGCGGTAGTCGGATTTGTTGATAGAAAAGATGATATTTATAATGCTGCTGCAATAATTTATAACAGGAAGATTATTGATATATATCACAAGATATACCTTCCAAATTATGGTGTTTTCGATGAACTACGATATTTTCAAGCAGGAACAAGATATCCCATTTATAAGATAAATGATATATATTTTGGCGTTAATATATGTGAGGATATCTGGTATCCAGAAGGTCCTGCAAGATTACAATCACTTGCCGGTGCTGAGCTTATTATTAATATTAATGCTTCTCCTTATAGGATAGGGAAAGCACGTTTTAGAGAAAACATGCTTTCTGCAAGGGTCTTGGATAATATAGTTATACTTGCGTATCTTAATGCTGTTGGAGGACAGGATGAACTTGTATTTGATGGAGGGAGCTTTATAATTGATGAAAATGGTAATGTAATAGCGAGAGGCAAGCAATTTGAAGAGGATTTAGTTTTTGCTGATCTTAACCTTGAAGCTGTGAAGATGAGAAGGCTCCATGCCCCACGTAGGAGACAGGAGGTTATTAGATTTAAAAAAGAATCTGTAGAGGAGATTGAGATCCCGGTTGAAAAGGAAAGAAAGAAGATTATGAGAAAAATTGATTCAGTGCAGAATAAAATTTTAGAACCACTTGAAGAAATTTATAAGGCTCTCGTTCTTGGAACCTCTGATTATGTCAAAAAAAATGGATTCGAAGGTGTGGTTATAGGACAGAGTGGCGGTGTGGATTCTTCTCTTGTATCGACTATTGCAGTAGATGCTTTAGGTAGAGAAAATGTTATAGGTCT
The DNA here is from genome assembly GCA_049700155.1 of Thermodesulfovibrionales bacterium. Classification (GTDB taxonomy): domain Bacteria; phylum Nitrospirota; class Thermodesulfovibrionia; order Thermodesulfovibrionales; family SM23-35; genus JACAEY01. The sequence goes on along the minus strand of JBNAVX010000049.1, from coordinate 11,144 downwards.
ATTCATGCCTTCTCCATATACATCTAAGGAGAGCAGGGAAGATGCTTATGCACTTGCACACAATCTTGGTATAAAGATAAAAGAAATCCCCATTGACAGTATATATCAGAGTTACCTAAATATATTGAAGAAGGAATTCCTTGGTCTTCCTGCGGATGTGACAGAAGAGAATATACAGGCAAGGATTAGAGGCAATATTTTAATGGCATTTTCTAATAAATTTAGATGGTTGGTTCTTACAACAGGCAATAAATCAGAGATGAGTGTTGGATATGCAACTCTTTATGGTGATATGGCAGGTGGTTTTGCAGTGCTTAAAGACGTTCCAAAGACAATGGTATATGAGCTTTGTAAATGGAAAAACATGAAAGAAGGAAGAACAATAATACCAGAAAGGGTTTTATGGAAAGAACCGTCTGCAGAGCTTAAACCTAACCAGAAAGACACTGATATACTCCCACCGTACCCCCTTCTTGACCCTATTCTTAAGGCATATATTGAGGATGATAAGAGTTTTGAAGAGATATTGTCTCTCGGGTGTGATATAGAGTCAGTAAAAAAGGTTGTAAGAATGGTAGATATGAGTGAATATAAGAGAAGGCAGTCCCCTCCTGGGATAAAGATAACACAGAGGGCTTTTGGAAGGGACAGGAGGTTTCCGATAACAAATAAATACAGAGGTTACTGAAGTAATAATTGAGAATAATGTTGAAAAAATTCACTTTTTTTATTTTCACATCATTTTTAATAATCCTCTTCCTTTTTACACCTTCTTTTTCTGAAGATAAAAAGGACTTTCAATTTAAAAAGCAGCCTGAAATACAGCAGATAAAACCTAAAAAACCAGTTCGGATAAAGTTAAGAAGGTCTGCAGATGATAGATACACATGGGAGATTACAGGCGATGATGTAGATGAGATTATCAGAACTGATAGAAAGATCAGAAGGATGTTAAAGATAGAGTGAAAGGAGTTCTCTATATAGTCTCAACGCCAATTGGTAATCTTGAAGATATAACATTAAGGGCATTAAGAATCCTGAAAGAGGTAGATGTTATTGCAGCAGAGGACACACGTCGTTCAATAAAGCTTTTAAATCATTATGGTATTTCAAAACCATTAATTAGTTATTGGGGTGAGAGAGAGAAGATTAAATCAGAAGAGATCCTTGAAAGGTTAGAAGCAGGTAAATCTGTTGCGCTGATCTCTGATGCTGGAACTCCTGGTATATCAGATCCTGGTGTAGTTATTATAAGAAAAGCAATTGAAAAGGGATTTTTTGTTGTACCTATCCCCGGGGCATCTGCAATTACTGCTGCATTATCTATTGCAGGACTTCCAACAGAAGAGTTCACATTTATAGGTTTTCTGCCTTCCAAAAGAAATCAGAGAAAGAAAGTCCTTAGAGACATCTCTATAGAAAGGAGAACGATTGTTTTCTATGAATCACCCTACAGGATTCTTGAAACATTCTATGATATGAAGGAGATATTTAGTGAAAGAAGGGCTGCTTTGATCAAAGAGATAAGCAAGATTCATGAAGAGGTTTTAAGAGGTACTGTTTCAGAAATATTAGAGAAACTTAAAAATACGAAGATAGCAGGCGAATATGTTGTAGTTCTTGAAGGAAAGACAGATGAAAAGAAACCCACATCTGACGCCCTCTTAGAGGTAAATGCATTGATGAAAAAGGGACTGAAAAGAAAAGAAGCAGTTAAGAAAGTTGCAGGCGCATATGGTTTGAGTAAAAAGGAATTATATGATAAAAGCCTTGAAGGTTAGGGAATGCTCTTGATTATCTGGCTATTAATCATCCTAATTTTTTCTGTTATACCTGTTCAAGGACTGCAGACAGGCAATCCAAGTGATAAGGTAGCACATTTTATAGTTTATGGGATAACAGCTTTGTTATTTGCCAGGTTTTTTAAAAAGGGTATGTCATTAATGAGGGCGACAGTTTTATCTATTACCTTTGCCTCAATTTACGGCTTTCTCATTGAACTGATCCAACATGCTCTGCCATGGAGAGAATTTTCTCTCTTGGATGAAGCATCCAATTTTAGTGGAGCCATTGTCTTTAGTGTTATTTATGCTATTAGAGAATACAATAGAAAAAAGCCAGATTTAAATGTAAAATCAATCTCTAAAAAAGCAGATTAGAAATGCTTGACTTTTTTAGTGGTGAACAATAAATTATCAATAATAATTTTTAAATTTATTATGAGGTGAAGCGTGACATATAAATTGCTTTTATCTGATGATAGTATAACAATGCAAAAGTTAGTAGAATTAATACTTGCAGAAGAAGGATTTCAGATTATGTCAACGAGTAACGGAGAAGAGGCTTTAGAAGCTGTTTTATCATTTAAACCTGACATAATTTTAGCTGATGTTGAGATGCCAAAGATTAATGGTTACCAGCTTTGTGAGAAGATAAAACAGGACCCATCTTCTTCTGCTACGCCCGTAATACTTCTTGCAGGGGCATTTGAACAATTTGACGAAGAACTTGCAAAAAAAGTTGGTGCAGATGACTTTATTATTAAACCTTTTGAATCACAGGAGTTAATAGGTAAAGTTCATGCTGCACTCGCAATATCTTCTTCAAAAAAAGCAGAATCTGCTGAGGTCCCGCCCCCCCCTGAAGTAAAACCTGAAGAAGACCTCTGGGCTATGGAAGAGATTCCTGAAATAGAAGAAGTTGCTAAACAAGAACCCTCAAAAGAAAAAGAAGAAGTAGCTGTAAAAGAAAGTGTTCAGCCAGTTACAGAGGATATAGCAGAGGCAAAGGTAATAGAAATAGAGGTTCCTTCAAAAGATGAATTAAAGGAGATATTTGAAAAGAATGTTAATAGCAAGATTGCTGAATTTCTATCTTCACTTAATATAAGAGAAGGTATTGTTAATTCATATAATGACCAAATAAAAGAAATAATTAATGACTTAAAGATTGAAATGGTTAACTCTCAAAATTTAATTCTTAAAGATAATATAGATGCTGTAAAAGAAAGCATTATTAATTTATATATGCCCCAGTTGAGAGAGGGCTTAGATGATATAAAAGAGAATATTATAAATACAAGTATATCCCAATATAAAGACAGTGTTGAAGATATAAAAGAGGGCATAATTAATTTATATGCACCCCAGATTAAAGAAAGCATAGATGATATCAAAGATTCTATAGAAAAGATAGTGAGTGAGACTGTCTCGAATCTTGCTGAAGGAACAATCAGAGAATCAGTGAAAAATACCATTGAGTCTGTATTGAGAGATATACAAAAAGAAATAATTGAGATAATTCCTTCACTTACTGAAAAAATATTATCTAATACTTTAAGAAATTCTATCGAACCTCTTATGAAGGATGCTCAGGCTTTAATAAGTAATTTACTTCCATCTATTTTTGAGAATATACTTAGAGATAATTTAAAGGGTATTTTTGAGTCTATCTCAAGAGACATTCAAAACGTTATTTGGAAGACAGTGCCTGATCTTGCTGAATCAATAATATTGAAGGAGATAGAGAGGATTAAGTCAGAATTTTAGAGAAGAGTTTCGATCCGAAAGGTTTAGAAGAAAAGTGGTATGAATACTGGGTCTCAAAAGGATATTTTAAGCCAGACCCATCTTCAAAAGGTAGTCCCTATTCTATAGTTATACCACCTCCTAATATTACAGGTTCCCTCCATATGGGACATGCATTAAATGCAGTTCTGCAGGATATTTTGATACGCTGGAAGCGTATGTCTGGTTATAAGGTTTTATGGATACCCGGAACAGACCATGCGGGAATAGCTACTCAGAATGTTGTAGAAAAACAGCTCGCACATGAGGATCCAATGTTCCGAACTGCTATGTATGAAAGAGAAGATAAAGAGGTTACTGGTAATCGTTTTCCTTCGCATGAACTTTACAGATATAAAATTGGAAGAGATGCTTTTATAGAGAGGGTATGGAGATGGAAGGCTGAATATGGAGGAAAGATTATACACCAGCTTAAAAGACTTGGGGCTTCCTGTGACTGGTCAAGAGAAAGATTTACACTCGATGAAGGTCTGTCAAGGGCTGTAAAAGAAGTTTTTGTAAGACTCTATGATGAGGGACTGATATATAGAGACAATAGACTGATAAACTGGTGTCCCCGCTGTCATACAGCGCTCTCAGACCTTGAAGTAGAACATGAAGAGATTGAGGGGAAACTTACCTATATTAAATATCCATTTTCAGAAGGAAAAGGATACATAGTTGTAGCTACTACAAGACCTGAGACTATGTTAGGTGATACCGCTGTAGCTGTTCATCCTGATGATCTACGTTATATAGATTTAGTAGGTAAGTATGTTGATCTTCCACTCACAGGGAGGAAGATACCTATTATAGCTGATACATCAGTTGATCCTCTTTTCGGCACAGGAGCAGTTAAAATTACGCCAGCACATGATTTTAATGACGAAGCAATCGCAAAAAGGCAAAAACCAACTCTTGAATTTATAACGGTAATCGGCAAAGACGGTCGCATGACAGAGGCTGCTGGGAACAGATATGCTGGGATGGACAGGTTTGAATGCAGGAAATTAATTCTCAATGACCTGACAGAGAAAGGTTTTTTAGAAAAAGAAGAGAGTTATAAATATTCCATCGGGCGTTGTTACAGATGTAGAACTTCTATAGAACCTTTGCTAACCCTTCAATGGTATGTAAGAGTGGGACCTCTTGCAAAGGAAGCAGTCAGAGTTGTAAGAGAAGGAAGAATCAGGATTATCCCAAAGGGGTGGGAAAATACCTATTTTTCATGGATGGAGAATATAAAAGACTGGTGTATATCACGACAGATATGGTGGGGACATAGAATACCCGCATGGTATTGCCAGGAGATGAAGTCAGAGGAATGCCAGATGAAAAACGGCATTATTGTCTCAAGGGATACTCCACAGATATGTCCATACTGTAATTCAAATAGACTGGTTCAGGACGAAGATGTTTTAGATACATGGTTTTCATCTGCTCTCTGGCCATTTTCAACCCTTGGTTGGCCTGATATGACAGAAGACCTGAAGACATTCTACCCCACAAGTGTCCTTGTGACAGGTTTTGATATTATCTTTTTCTGGGTTGCAAGGATGATAATGATGGGGCTCAAGTTTATGGGTGATGTTCCTTTTAGAGATGTATATATTCACGCCCTTGTCAGAGACATGAAGGGTCAGAAGATGTCAAAATCAAAGGGTAATGTTATTGATCCTCTTACAATGATGGAAAGATATGGAACAGATGCATTTAGATTTACTCTTGCTGCATTTGCTGCACAGGGGAGGGATATCAGATTTTCAGAAGAAAGGGTCGAAGGATACAGACATTTTGTGAATAAGCTATGGAATGCTACAAGATTTACCATGATGAATTTTGAATCTATTGATAATAGGAAAGAAATAACTGAAATAAGAGCTGATGCTTTTAATCTTGCGAGTAGGTGGATACTCAGCAGACTTGCACATACTACAGAAAGTATTAATAAAGCACTTGAGGATTATCGTTTTAATGATGCAGCGTCTGATATATATCAGTTTATATGGCATGAGTTCTGTGATTGGTATATAGAGATAGCAAAAACAGATATAAAGAATAATACCTTTAAAACAGATGTTCTAAGATGTCTTTTATATGTTCTTAATAGCTCATTAAGACTTCTTCATCCTTTTATGCCTTATATCACAGAAGAGATATGGCAGAAGATTCCTCATGTGAAAAGAGATAGTGAAACATTCCATGAAAGTATCATGATTTCTGATTATCCCAAGCCATTTCAGAGAGATTTAAAGGCTGAAGAAGATATGTCATATGTTATTGATGCTGTGCTTGGAATAAGGACAGTGAGAGGAGAGCTCAATATTCTTCCTTCTGCTATGCCAGATGTCTTTATAAAAATTCATACTGGAAAGACAGAAGAAGTTTTAAGAGAAAATATTCATTATATTAAGAAGCTTTCGAATGCAGGGAATATAGTGATAGGGTTGGATGTTGTAAAACCAGGAGGCTCAGCAACATGCATTAAAAGTTCGATGGAAATATATGTTATGTTGAAAGGGGTCTTGAATATAGAAGCAGAACTAAGTAGACTTAGTAAGGCAGGTAAGGAGATTGAAGATTCTATCATCTTCCTGAAGAAGAAACTCTTTAATGAGGAATTTATAAGAAAGGCACCAAAAGATGTAGTTGAAAAAGAAAGGTTGAAATATGAAGATCTTTTAATCAGGAAGGAAAGAATCATTGAAAGCATTAAAAAACTTAAAGAAGTTGGAGGTGGAAAGTGATGCAGAAAGAAGAAAAAGAGATTGAGAAAAGAGACCTTGATTTTGTAGAAGCTGAATTTATCAACATAAAACAGAGCACAATCAGGGCTGTTGAAGGAGGTCATATTGAACTCCAGCAAGTCGGAGCTCTCAGTATAGATGGTGAGAGGGTCGAGGTTACCCAGGGAGCTTCAGTTTTACTCAGAGGTAATGATGTAAGTCTTAACCAGAGCTTGAGTGCAGTCACAGTTGGAGATAATGTCTCAATAGATTTTTCGCTTTCTCCTGTATCAGTATCAAGGGAAGATACAACAGTGAATCGCTCTGCTGTTGGCTTTCTTGCAGCAAAAAATGTTTCTTCAGAAAACACTTCAGCATTTTTTGTTGTTGCAAATAAGATTGAAGGAAATATAACCACTCTTCTTGACTGGCGTTCTGCAATTGCATTAGGAGGTGTATTAGGAGGTATCTGGGGCTTTCTCTCTTTGCTTAAAAGGAGATAGGTTGGATATCCCTTTTGGTGTAAGAGATATAATTAATATAGCACTTAAAGAAGACATCGGTTATGAAGATGTTACAACAAGTCTTATCGTATCTAAAGATTCTTATTCTAAGGCTCACTATATTGCAAAAGAAGGTTTTATTATAGCAGGAATTCCATTTGCTGAAGAGGTCTTCAGGATAATGGATCCATCCATTTCATTTAAGGCTTTTTATGAAGATGGAAAGAAGGTAGGAAAGGGTGATGTGATTGCGGAAATATCTGGTAGAACCAATGTGATTTTAAAAGGCGAGAGGTTAAGTCTTAATTTATTACAAAGACTTTCTGGCATTGCGACACTTACTAATAGGTATGTTGAGAAGATAAAAGGTCTTAAGACAAAGATTGTAGATACAAGAAAGACGACTCCATGTTTGAGATTTATGGAAAAATATGCTGTTAGAGTTGGGGGAGGATACAATCATAGATTCGGACTTTTTGATGGAATTCTTATCAAAGATAACCATATAAAAACTTCAGGTAGTGTTAAAGAGGCTGTAAGTAAGGCAAAGAGAGGACATCATCTTTTCAAGATTGAGGTTGAGGTTAAAAATCTTAAAGAACTTGAAGAGGCAATAGAGGCAGGTGCTGACATAATTATGCTGGATAATATGTCAATTAATGATATTAAAAAGGCAGTAGATATTGCAAAAGGCAGAGTTATTCTTGAGGCTTCAGGGAATATAACATTGAAAAATGTTAGAGAGGTTGCTAAAACCGGGGTTGATTTAATCTCTGTAGGTGCACTAACACATTCTGCACCAGCTGTTGATATAAGTCTTAAGATAGTAGATAAGAATACGCAGGGCACGGCATAATTGTCGTGCCCTGCGTAGATGTCATGTCGGGATTCGGAACATCTGCATCATATAAATGTACTCTTCAGATTATATTGATTTGTTTTTTCGTTATTACAATCCTGCCTGATTTATCACAAGCAGAAGAAAATGTGGCAATACATCATGATTTAAAAGTTGTTATTGATCCAGAAAACCATCACATTGATGTTAAGGATACTGTTACTATACATAAAAGGCAATCCGAGGAAATGCAATTCTTTTTACATGGTGGATTTAATCCGTCATCAATTAATTCCAATGTTCACATTGTCCGTGAGAAAGAAGAGACATTAGGAATTCTAGTTGAATTCTTCAGAGTGAAACTCCCTCATCATTTAAAGACTTTTATCCTCAGATACAGTGGAAACATAAACTATCCTGTCGAATCTGTTGGGAAAGAGCAGGCGAGGGGGTTTAAAACTACAATAGGAATAATTTCAAATGAAGGTGTGTATCTTTCAGGAAGTTCATACTGGTATCCTGTTTTTGATGAGGGAATGGTAAGTTTCAATCTTGAGGTTGAACTGCCTTCAGGGTGGGATGCAGTTAGTCAGGGGGAGCGTACTATTCATAAAAAGGAAAAAGATAAAACAATTGTGAAATGGAAATCTCCAGAACCTCAAGAAGAAATATTCTTGGTAGCAGGAAAGTTTATAGAATACATAAAAATAGGTAAAGTTACTGCTATGGTTTTTCTTCGCACCCCGGATAAAGAACTTGCTGATAGGTATCTTGATGCAACAGAACGCTATATCTCAATGTATGAAAGACTTATTGGTCCCTATCCTTATAAGAAGTTTGCACTTGTGGAAAACTTCTGGGAAACAGGTTCCGGGATGCCTTCTTTTACACTACTTGGTCCAAAGATTATCCGTTTTCCCTTTATTATTAATACTTCATATCCACATGAAATACTCCATAACTGGTGGGGGAATAGCGTTTTCCCTCATCCAGATTCAGGGAACTGGTCAGAAGGTTTAACCGCATATCTTTCAGACCATCTATTAAAGGAGCAACAAGGTAATGATGTAGAGTACAGGCAGGAAACACTTCAGAAATATACTGATTATGTCTTGAGTGGAAGAGATTTTCCTCTTACAGAATTCCGTTTTCGCTATAGTTCTCCATCAGAGGCAATCGGATATGGAAAATCCCTTATGTTCTTCCACATGCTCCGCCAGGAGGTTGGAGATAAAATATTTATAGCGGGACTTCAGGATTTTTATAAGTTGAATAAGTTCAAATTTGCATCCTTTGATGATCTCAAGAAGAGTTTTGAAAAGGTTTCAAGAAGGACCCTTAAGGTTGAGTTTGATCAATGGATAAAAAGAAAAGGTGCACCAAAATTAAGACTTAGTAATGTAAAAGTAAAAAGAGAAAGGGATGTTTTTGTTCTGACAGCTATCATTGAACAAGTTCAAGAAGGCAATGCATATCATCTGCGAATACCAATTGTAATCACAATGGAAGGTCAGGAAAAGGCTCGTCAGATTATTTTTGATATGAATAAAAAATACGATGAAGTAACAATGAAGCTCCCACATCGTCCTTTGAGGATTGATGTTGATCCTGAGTTTGATCTCTTCCGCAGGCTTGACAGGAATGAGATACCTCCTGCATTATCACAGGCATTAGGGGCGAAAAAAATGCTTGTGATACTGCCGTCTCATGCAGATGATACAATGCTTAAGGCATATCAAGAACTGTCTGAAGGTATTAGAAGGTCTGGACCAGATGAGATTGAAATAAAATTTGATAAAGAAGTTACTAAAATACCTTCTGATTCTGCAGTTACTATTCTGGGATGGGAGAACAGTTTTTTCAACAAAATGATATCAGAACTATTTCAATATGAAGTTATGAATGAGCAGAAAGAACTAATTATTGGAAAATTTAGGATTACAAAAGAAAGACACTCAATAGTCTTAACTGGTTGGAACCCATCTAATAAAGATATGGCGTTTGTTCTGATTGCAACAGATATTCCTGGGGCACTTTCAGGGCTTGGGAGGAAAATCCCTCACTATCATAAATATAGTTACCTTGTTTTTGAAGGTGTAGAGCCTGAGAATATTGTTAAAGAGAGATGGCAGGTTATCAATTCACCAATGACAGTATTCTTACCGGATGAAGAAGGTAATATTACTAAGGTCGAGATGGGAAGATTGGATAAAAAAGAAGGGTTTTATTACTTTTTGAAAGATACAGGAAAAAGATTAAAATAGATGCAGTATTGGTTACAGGATAAATTTAAATATTACAGGAAATGGGTATGTTAAAGTCCTATCTTATAAAAAAGAGCAGCAGGAAAAGATTTTAATCCCCAGTTAGTTGATAGTTTTATTAATGCAATGAAGAAAGCCGGAGCCCTTTCATTCAGTTAGATTAGTAATGCTGTTAAAACGGAATGAAGAATTTATATTCTTTCAGGAATTCTCTGAAAGTCTTAGCAGCTACAGTTGTTGGTTCTTCATAAAGGCTGATAAGGTAAAACTTCCTCCTGAGTCTTTTACCCGGTAAATGGAGGATATTGATTGAACCTTCTTTTATGGCACTGAAAACCGACCATCGGCTTTATCCCCAGGGCATGCAAAAAATTGTCTACTAATTCCCTCGTGCCTGAACCTGTTTCAGGCATGATGAAAGGTTGGGACACAAGGTCATTGGGTGTCAGGGGTTTTTTCTTTGACAGGGGATTTTCATCAGAGGCAATAATAACTATCTCATCCTCAGCAATTTCTTCAGAATGAATAGTTCTCTTTTTTGTATCTCCTTCTATGATGCCTAAGTCAATAACTCCATCACAAATGTAATCGATTATCGCTTCAGTATTTGATACAGAGACTTCTATCTGAACATCAGGATAATTTTTGGAAAAGCTATAAAAAACCTGTGGAAGCAGATATATTGCCGCTGTCGGGCTTGCACCTATAGGAAGGGGACCTTTTACCTTGTGAACGATGCTGTAAACATCGTTTTCCATTTTTTTATAGAGCTGGAGTATCTGTCTTGCATAGTCATAAAAGAGTCTGCCTGCGGGTGTGAGGGTAACTGTCTTAACCTTTCTGTTTAAAAGTTTGACTCCAAGTTCGTCTTCAAGATTTTTTATGAGATGGCTCATAGCTGACTGTGTCATGAACTTTGCTTCAGCAGCCTTTGAGAAGCTCTTCATTTCAACAACAAGACAGAATGCCCTTAACCTGTGATCTTCCATAGCATTATTGTAAGTAGACAGAGAGTATGTGTCAACGAATCTGAACTATGAAATTAATTCATTCATATAATGAAAAGATTGAATTTGACTTCAAAAAGTCTAAAAGTTATACATAATTATACATAAACCTTCTTCTATTTGTGGGGTATGAATGTTATTAAATCTATACGGGAGGTAATTATGAGAGAGATCGTGTTGTTTTTGTAATAGTTAAGTTTTTTCAAAGGTTCCCCTCTAATAAGAGGGGAATACACACCC